>JACFNM010000059.1 GCA_019454915.1 Chitinophagaceae bacterium | reverse complement strand
ATCGGTCTTCCCTGTCGTCGCCCACTACTATACAATTTTTTAATAATACATTATACTTGTCACAGGCGTACTGCAATGCATTGGTTTTACAATAGGCGTGCCCACAAATACTTTCAGGGGAGGCAAAGAAATAGGAAGGCAAATTTACTTCCCCGGTAGCCTTTCCGCCAAACAAATTCAGTTGATTAGCATATGCAAAATCACCCCCGATTCGCTGGCGCACATAATTAGCAATCAGTAAATAACTGAAACTGATAATGCCCACTAGGTATCCTTTTTCTTTCAGTGACTGAACGACCGGCTGAATATCTTTAATCATCTCAATACCGGATACAATATTCAGCAGGTCATCCATGGATTTACCCTTCAGTAACAATCCGATCCGCTTAGTCAGGATAATCGGATCCTTTTCATTGTATCGGAGTTCATCCAGTTCACGTGTAAATCCGAATGTTGCCGCGCACTCATCAATGAATCTCCCGTTGAAAATGATATTATCCAGGTCAAAGACAACCAGTTTGTGATAGCGTGAAAGGTCTTCTTTCAACGTGTTGTGCATTTCCCGTTGAATTGTTTCAATAGACGATATTTCTTTTTCGGGTAAATTGAATTCGGACTTAGGTTGCGCTTTGGTAATAATTGCCCGGGAGACTTCTTTGCTCATCTTTCCCAGACTTTCCCAGGGCTTGCTCTTGTTCTCAATATACCCGATGTTCACTTCCTTCATCCTGGCCTGCATGAGGTACATATCAATCAGGATTCCTATATCCACGCCGTAGCCGTCAAAGAATTCAATTCTGCTGAAAAATTTTTTCCGCCCTGAAATCATTCCGCTCAACGGCTGGGAAAAACCCGAAAGACCGGGGAAATAAATATTGAGCAAGGGTTTAGCGACCAACTCCGTTACTCTCCCGGCATTTCGGGCGAAAGTTGCTTTCACAAAATCCGCTTCGTCGTTGATGAGTGGCTCTGCTAACAGATTGATGGTCCCTTCCGGATAGGGGTCTATATCTCCATCCAGAAAAATCAGTATATCATAATTCGCAGCCTGTATCCCCTCTCTCATGGATAAGCCCTTCCCTCTCGTCTCGCTCTTCAATACGCTTGCTCCTGCCGCTTTTGCTTCCTCCACGGTATTATCCTCCGAATCATCATCCACCACGATAACTTCCTTCACGTATGAGTTTTGCAAACAAAACCGGACTATATTTCCGATTGTCTTTGCTTCATTTAAAGTGGGAATAATGACGCTTACCATGAAAACACTTCTTTTATAGTATTACACACAAAATTTTCGGAGTTTGGTAAGTTACGGAACTCATCCTAAATCAAAACCGATACCTCAAAGATTTAAATGTTTTTTGTTCGCTTTGAGATAAATTAAAAAATCGGATCTGTGAATCTGGATGCCTGACTACCGATACAGATTTTAATGATCAGTTGGAAATTAAGCAAAAAAAATCCCGAAATTTCCGGGATTTTTTATCATTCAATTCAGTCAGGTTGTTTAATATTCGTTATTGTAATCGCGTTTGTTAAAACCGCCGCGGTCCCGGTCTCTGTATCCGCCGCCGCCTTTGTTATATCCGCCACCGCCGAAGCCTCTCTTTTTGAATCCTCCTCCGCCGCCACCGGGTCTGGCCGGTCTGTCCTGCGCTTCGTTTACAACAATTTTTCTGCCCATAATTTCCTGATCATACAGGCTGCTCAACGCATTTTGTGCCTCCGTATCATTTTCCATTTCTACAAAACCAAATCCTTTGCTCCTGCCGGTTTCGCGGTCTTTCACAATTTTAACAGAACTGACAGCGCCATACTGTTCAAATAGATTCCTGAGGTCGTCCTCTGACATTGTCCAAGAGAGGTTGCCTACATAAAGGTTCATTGTAACTAAAATTTAAAAATTGATAAAATAGTAATGAGAACTTAGTCGCTACAATGATCTGACAACCGGAGGTTAGCCGTAAAACCAGCCAGAATAGGAACTAATAGAGCATTACCGCATTGTGAAGATAGTGTTTTCCAATAGAATACCATAAAAATGTAAAATATTTCTAAGTTTTATTTGATATCCAAACCCGTCCTTATGCGAACTGCCGGAAATACAAAAGGAGACTATAGCACCAGTCTCCTTAATTATATTATAGATTAATCGCTTTTGATAAAGTTATTCAGCTACCACTTCAAATTCCAACTCCGTCTCATTTCCGTTGCCGAAGTCAATTTTGATTTTATGGGTGCCCAATTCCTTCACTTCTTCCAGAATAGAAATCCTGCGACGGTCGATTTCATACCCTTTTTGGTCGCGAATGGCACGGGCAATCTGCACTGTGGTAACGCTCCCGAAAATCTTGCCTGAAGTTCCCGTTTTGGCTCCCACGTGCAAAGGCGTTTCACTCAGTTTCCTGATGACTTCATTTATTTCAGCTAACAACTGATCTTCTTTCTTCTTCATCTGCTTCAGCTTTTCCTCTAACTGATTGAGGTTGGAAGGAGAAGCTTCAATTGCAAATTTTTGAGGAATAAGATAGTTGCGCGCGTAACCGCTTTTCACCTTCACCTTTTCATTTGCTGAACCCAGGTTATCTACATCTTTGATTAAGATTACTTCCATGATTGCCTCCTTACTTTAAAAGATCAGTTACATATGGCAATAGCGCCATTTGACGAGCTTTCTTGATTGCCTCGGAAACCTTGCGCTGATACTTAAGCGAGTTTCCGGTAATACGGCGCGGTAACATCTTACCCTGCTCATTCAAAAACTTTTTCAAAAACTCCGTATCCTTATAATCAATATAGCGGATACCGTATTTTTTGAAACGGCAGAACTTTTTCTTGGGCTGCTCCGTTTTAATCGCCGTCAGATACTTGATTTCATTAGCTTTTGCCATGTTATTCAGCTACTTCTTTTTCTGTTTTATAACTTACACCACTTCTCTTTCTGGCGTTGTACTCGACGGCGTATTTATCGAGCCTGGTAGCCATGTGACGTAAAACCTGCTCGTCACGCAGCAATTGAATTTTCAATGTTTCATTGAAGCTGGATGGCGCAGTAAATTCCACAACCCAGTAGATAGCCGTAGTCTTCTTCTGGATGGGATACGCCAGTGATTTCAACCCCCAGGGATTGGAATGTATGATCTCACCACCGGCTCCGGTAATCAGATCAACATACTTTTTCTGAGCCGACTTAAAGTCTTCATCGCTCAGAACAGGGGTAAAAATCACCATCAATTCATAATTGTTCATTACCCTGAATTTTGATTTTTTAAAATATGGGGTGCAAAGGTAACTTTTTATATGATATATCCTACATCTGAACAGGATTTATTGACGGGAAGACTGAACATACCCCACTTTGTCCGGCGAGATCAGCGCCGCGCGGGGCAGGACCGGCTTCAAAGCCGGGCATCTTTTAGTACAGGCGAGGAAAGCTGCCCGGCGTCTTTTTATTCTATACAACCATATATATTCAAGTATATGCTTCCGTATAATATTGCGCAAACACACTTGATATTCAGCTATTAATTTGTCATATATTGACAAATAATCTTACTTCGTAACAGTCATGCCTTTTGACCAGCACCATACTACCCTTTGCCGCGATCACAGCCCGCCGTTATTAAATCCTGCTTTTTTATATACACTATATACACACCCAATCAAAGAACAAATGAACAAGACCACAATTGTTGCTTTGTGCACATTTCTGCTCCTTTATAGCTTTGCCGCCGATGCACAAATTACCAAAGGTAACTGGATGATGGGAGGTGACGCAGACTTTTCGATAAGGAAAGAAAGGGGAGCGGGTAAGGTCAACAAAACTCTTTTTGATATCCAGCCCGGAGCCGGATATTTCTTTGTAGATAAGTTTGCGGTGGGGTTGAAACTTGGTTATGCCAACGGTACGAGCAGAACGATCGGAGATAATACTTATTCAGAGGGAAAGGATATTAAATACACTTTGGGACCTTTTGCACGCTATTATTTTTTGCACTCTGATAACCCTTTTAATATCCTGGCCGACATCGGCTATCGGTACGGTATCCGCAGGGGCAGGGGGGGCTCACCGACTAGCACTACAGCTTGGTCGAGATACGGTACCCATATGTTCGCGTTTGGTGCCGGCACTGTATTGTTCCTGAATAGCTGTGTAGGGCTGGAGTTTTTGTTAGGCTATTCCACTGAAAAAGTTGTGCACTATCGTGGCAGCGATGGTAGCTTCCTCTTCAATGCGGGATTGCAAATTCATCTCGAAAAGGACGACCGTTAACAAATAATCGCTTTATACCAAAATCATTATTGCGTATGCTCAGATTCATTTTATTGGTATGCCTTGTAGGTTCGTGCTCCGTACAGGTAAATGGCCAAGTAGAGAAGAATACCTGGCTTATCGGTGGGGATGTCGCTTTCAGTTCCACGAGGCAAAGAAGTGAAGCCTCTGCTGGCTTAACGATCAACAGTTTCAAAATGGTGCCTGCTATCGGGTATTTTGTTATTGACCAGCTTGCTGCAGGTCTTAAGCTTGGGTACTCCAATATTCTGAATAGACAAAGCGCCGACCACAGCAATCGGAATGTCATCTACTCAGCCGGGCCGTTTGTTCGTTATTATTTCTTACCTGCGAGCAGTCCCTATAATATCTTGATAAATGGTGAATGTATGTATAATCTGATGCGGTTTACCGGAAGATATCCATATCCAGATAATGCTGTTAGCCGCTCTAAAGCGCACTCAACCGCTTTTGCCTTTGACGCAGGCACAGTTGTGTTCTTAAATAATGTAATAGGGTTAGAGTTGTTGATGGGGTACCACCGCGAACAGCATAACCAACTTTATGTTGGAACCCTGCAGGCAACAATTGGGTTGCAGGTGTACATTGGTAGAAATGAATGAACGATTTATAAACCAAAAAACTTATGACATGAAAAAACACATCTTCATCACGTTGGCTGTTGCAAGCGGTGTACTGCTGTCTGTCACAGCTTTCCCACAAGACGTTGCTATTGATTACACTAAATGGAGCCCGTCATCACCACCATGTAATATTTTTGGCGAGGCCATAAACGTGCCTGCAACAGCAGATGGGGCAAGTAGTACAATTCTACATTTGACCACCATCGGTCAGCCCCAACTCAATACATCTCCCAAAGAGATCCGTTTAGCCTGCCAATATGTTAACGCAAGTAGTTCACTGGGCACGAAATACCGGATAGAGTATAGTTTTAAAGCTGGATACAGGTATTATATCACGGTAAATGCCGCACAACTTAACAGCACTACCGGAACCGCTGAGGGGGTGTCGCTCAGACTTGATATGACAAATAACGGCAGCGGGGGCACAACTGCGTGTGGAGGAGCACAAAGCATATCTCCAAATCTTAGTGGAAATCCCAGCCCTTTTACATTTACTAACGCAGCCTTCGATGACAGAGTCTTTCCTTACTCTTCGCCTTTATCATCCAGTTACTCAACATTGGAAATCTCAGCTATTCCTGCCCAGGTTTCAGGGAGTGACAATACCATACGGATAAAAAATATCACGATTGAGGAAACTCCACCCGATATTTCTTTTACATTAGCGCCAGCAACCTTAAATATAACCTGCGGCTCGTCCACGCCGCAAACCTTTACGGTTACCAATGTGCACAGCACCCCTGGGCTGGGGTTACGGCATATCACTGGAGCCTCGGCTCCTCTCCCAACGGCCGGATCTACAACGGAAATCCGGCACCGGCAACTATTCAGACATCGGCCAATACCCTAACGCTCACTCCTGCGTGCCAGCTTACTCATTCCGATATCTCCGTTTCGGTAACCGCGGGCGGAAATAATTATCCCGGAGCCAATACTGCTGCCATTACCGGCAGTAGCCCGTCATATACCTTAACAGGAGATGATATTATTTGCTCGGGCAATAAAAGTTATGCACTGAATACTTTACCCTGCGGCTCATCGGTAAGCTGGACGTCATCTAAGCCGGGCTTGGCTTCCGTATCCGCTTCGGGTAATCCGGCGATACTGACTCGTAACGGTAGCGGCAGCGGAACTGTAACGCTGACCGGAACTATCTCGGGGAGTTGTGGTTCATCTTCCATTTCAAAAACAATAACCGTTGGAGCTCCCGCTTCCTCTTCCCTCTACGCCGACTGGGATACTCCCATTAAAATAATAGCCGGTGCAGACGAGGTGGTTAATGCGACTGCTTATAAATGGTATGTAGATAATGTGTATATAAAATCTACCAGTTATTATAATACATCTTTACCCTATTACGGTAGTTGCAGTACTAATGTCATCGTAGCTGTTGAAGCCGTGACTTCCTGCGGCACCTCGTCAAAAACCTCAACTAATATTGGAACTCCGCCCTGTAGTTATTTTATGATCACTCCGAATCCGGCACAGGAAAGCATTAGCATAATGCCGGACGGTAAAAGCGGGATGGCCGCTAAAGCCGGGCAGCCGGCTACCGTCAGGGATAATCTCCGGCAGGTAAAAATAATTGACGGTAACGGCGCAGTGGTAAAAACGAGGCAATGGGCGACACCGGTGCGTGAAGCGAATATAAGTGTGGCAGAGTTGGCGCCTGGTCTCTATTTTGTGGAAATCACGGGTGAGCGCGGCTGGTACACGCAAAAACTGGTTATTACCAGGTAATGGTATGCCTTTTACCGGGTTTGCCGGTCCGTCCGAAATATGGGATACCCGATCCCATAAAACATGCTTTCACTAATAAACCGCCCCCCTTTGTCAACCTGTCAGTAAAGAATCCGGTGGCATTTTATTTGTTGGTTGCTGTAGCGTTATTGTTCATTTAACCGATTAAACATTATGGCACAAGGAAACATAAGGGTACAAACGGAAAATATTTTCCCCATTATCAAGAAGTTCTTATACAGTGAGCACGATATTTTTTTAAGGGAATTGGTGAGTAACGCCGTGGATGCTACGCAAAAACTGAAAACCCTCTCTTCTATCGGAGAAGCGAAAGGCGAGCTGGGCGAGTTGCGTATAGACATTAAGCTGGATGCGGAAAACAAAACCCTTACCATTTCAGATAAAGGGGTAGGCATGACCGGTGAAGAAGTGGATAAGTACCTGAATCAGGTTGCCTTCAGTGGTGCGGAGGAGTTTTTAGAAAAATATAAAGGACAGGCGGAAAATAATATCATCGGACATTTTGGACTGGGCTTTTATTCTTCCTTTATGGTGAGCGACAAAGTGGAAGTAAGGACGCAATCCTATCTGGCGGATAAACCGGCCGTCAAATGGGAGTGCGATGGCAGTCCCGCTTTTACCCTCGAAGAAATCGAAAAAAGCGAAAGAGGAACGGACATCATCCTGCATATTAACGAAGAGAGTAAGGAATTCCTGGAATCCGAAAGGATTCGGCAGATTCTTGAAAAATTCTGCCGGTTTTTGCCCGTACCCATCTTCTTTGAAGAAAAACAAATCAATAACCCTCACCCTGCATGGACAAAGAAGCCGTCTGAGTTGAAGGATGAAGATTATCAAAATTTCTATAAGGAATTATATCCCTTTAATGAAACGCCTTTATTCTGGATACACCTGAATGTGGATTATCCTTTTAACCTGACCGGTATTCTTTATTTTCCGAAGATCAAACAGAGCTACGAAATTCAAAAGGATAAGATCCAGTTGTACAGCAACCAGGTGTTTGTAACGGAAGAGGTGAAAGATATCGTTCCGGAATTTTTGATGCTGCTGCAGGGGGTTATTGACTCGCCGGATATACCGCTGAATGTGAGCAGAAGTTACCTGCAGGGAGACCCCAACGTGAGGAAAATCAATAACCACATCACCAAAAAGGTTGCCGATAAATTAGAGGAGATTTTTAAGAAAGAAAGGAAAGCGTTTGAGGAAAAATGGGAGCACATCGGACTGTTTGTGAAGTATGGGATGATGACGGATGACAAGTTTTTCGAAAGGGCGAATTCATTTCATCTTTTTGAAGATGTGGAGGGCGGACAGTTTTATACCCTGGAAGAATACCGCTCGAAAACGGAAGCCCTTCAAAAAAATAAGGATGGGAAACTCGTGATCCTGTACACTACCGATCCCGTTCAGCAGGATGCCTATATACAACAGGCAAAGGCAAAAGGATATACCGTGGTTAAGATGGAGACCCTCATTGATGCTGCCTTTATCGGTCAGATTGAAAGCAAATGGGAAAACGTACACTTCACCCGTGTGGACGCGGACATTGCAGACAACCTGATAGACAAGCAGGAAAACACTGAATCGGTTTTGGGTGAGAAGGAAACAGAAGACCTGAAGAAACTCTTTGAAATAAAAATGCCGGAAATCAATACCACCGTGGAAGTGAAAGGATTAAGCCCCGATGCTGCGCCTGTGGTGGCCACCCGGCCGGAGTTTATGAGGCGCATGAAGGATATGGCTGCTGCCGGTGGGCCCATGACCGCCTTTTATTCCTCTATGCCGGATGAGGTTACCCTCACTATTAATGGTAACCACGCTATATTTCAGCAAATATTGAATGAATCCAACCAGGAGAAAAAAGAGAAACTGGCCCATAACCTCACGGACCTGGCTCTGCTGTCCCAGGGATTATTGAAAGGCAATAACCTGACGGAGTTTATCAACCGCAGTATTGACCTGCTGGGCGGTCAAAAGAAAAGCAGCATCATCCTGGAGAGTTAGCCGGCGCTATCTTTTTCGCAATTGTATGAAATGCCTGTCCGCTCAAGAGTCAGGCATTTTTTCATCACCATTTTCTCCTGCGGTGTGTGTTGCGTCTTTTTTTAGGATAACTCCATCCAGCCATTGCAGCTTTCGTTTGCGGTATATCGGCTCATATTCATAATCAAAAAAGACATCTATATATTTCGGGCTGGCGTACAGGAAATAGATCGTGCGGGGATGCAGCTTCTGCGAAACTTCCACCTTCTCGAGGAACTCTTCGATAACCTCGTCGTTAAAGGGATTGAACAGGAAGAAAACCTGTTCGTCGGGATGGATTTCATAGTCCGGAACGTTTTGACAATAAATGTTGTATTCCATCTTCGGAAAGCGGCCCTGTATATGCTTCAAATGATAGTCCGCCGTTTTACAGACTTCCACGGCAAAATCTACCCCGCGTATCTTTGTAAAGCCAAAGTAGGCCGCTACTACCAATGCTCTCCCCTTGCCGCAGCCCAGGTCGGTAAAAGAAGAGGGTGGAATAAGCGTTTTCAGCCTCGTTAACAGGGCTTCCAATATATAATAATTTACAGCTTCATAACGCGACCCATGTGCTATATCACCCTCGGGAATCGTTAATGCTGTTAATTCTACGGGTTTCGATGTCTTGATTTTATATTTTCTCTCGCCCCTGATCTCGTGCCACGTCATGAACGCTGCAAGAACCGGATTCCAGTTTATGGCGAAGTACCAGAATAGCTTTATATATTCAATCCATTTAATCAAGCCGAAGAAGGTCTGAAATCAATAACTTTTATCTGCAGGCTTTTTTCTCCGTTCCATTCATTTTCCGACAGGGTAAAAACAATATCAACCGGCTTGCCCGATCCGAGCATGTCCATGCGATCGGCCATATTAAACCCAATTCCCGTTATCATGGTATTATGCTGTCGTATTGAGAATTTTATATGTTGTTCTTTGACTATTTTGGAATAGCCGGTGTCTATCGCTCCCCTGCAAAGGAAAACCGGGCGTAGGTTATCCGGCCCGTAAGGCTCCATCTGGCAGACGATATTATAAAATGCCGGTTTAATTACCGGAAGGTCTATAACCGCGTCAATGACGATCTCGGGCACGAGTTGTTCCGGTTCAATTTGCCGGGATACTACCTCTTCAAATTGCCTGCTGAAGTTCTCCAGATTATCCGGCAACAGGGTCAGTCCGGCTGCTGCAAAATGTCCCCCATACCCCAGCAGATGTTCCCGGCAACCATGAATTGCTTCATACAAATTAAACCCCGCTACGCTTCGGGCGCTTCCTGCCAGCACATCGTCACTCCGGGTTAGCACCACCGTAGGGCGATAGTATTTTTCAATCAGCCGGGATGCGACTATGCCTACCACCCCTTTGTGCCAGTGAGGCTGGTAAACTACCGTTGTTTTCCTGGAAGCGTATAAAGAATCGTTCTCCAGGATATGCAACGCCTGTTCCGTAATACTGGAGTCCGCTTCCTTTCGGTCATGATTATCGGAATGGAGCAGGGCAGCATATTCCAATGCTTTCGAGTAATCTTCTTCAATAAATAATTGTACCACCTTACTGGCATCGTCCATGCGTCCGGCAGCATTGATTCTTGGGGCGATCACAAAAACCAGTTCATTGATATGAATGCGCCCTTTTTGCACACCACTCAGTTCCATGAGCGCCTTGATTCCCGGCGCCGGGTTTTCGTTTACCTTCTTTAAACCATAATAAGCGAGGAGCCGGTTCTCTCCCGTCATCGGAACAATATCAGCGGCAGTGGCCGTAGCTACCAAATCCAGGTATTCGAAACTGGCGGTGTCCGCTAACCCTAACCGTTTGCATAATGCAGAAATCAGTTTAAACCCCACCCCGCAACCGCAGAGTTCTTTATAGGGATAGGAACACCCTTCCTGCTTGGGATTAAGAATAGCCACCGCCGGCGGCAATTCCTGATCCGGCAGGTGATGGTCGCAAACGATAAAATCAACGTCGTTTTCCTTGGCGTAACGAATCAATTCCACTGATTTAATCCCGCAGTCCAGCGACACGATAAGGCTGATACCATTAGTAAGGGCAAAGTCAATTCCTGCTTTGGAAACACCGTATCCTTCCCGGTAACGGTGGGGTATATAAAACCTGACTTTTTCGGGTCGGTAGACTTTTTGCAGGAAACGCAGCATGCACGAGACCGCCGTGGTGCCGTCCACATCATAGTCGCCAAATACCAGGATGGACTCTTCTTTTTCAAAAGCCGCAATCAGCCTTTCAACGGCGATGTTCATCCCTTTCATCAGAAAAGGATCATGCAGTCCGGCTAATTCCGGACGGAAATAGTGTTTGGCTTCCGCAAAGGTTTCAATCCCCCGCTGTATTAAAATCTTACAAAGAACGGGATGTATATGCAGAGCCTGGTGCAACGATGTCACTTTCTCCTCCGGAGCTTCCAGTATATGCCATTTCTTCTCCATGTAGTGCTGTTCTCAGGTACTTAATACTTACGATCAGTGGTGTAATTTACCAATTCTTCCAATGCATTACGGGTTTCAGAGGCGGGAAATTCATTTAAGACGGAAAGGGCTTTATTCTTGTATTCCAGCATTTTATGATTTCCGTATTCTATTCCTCCGGCTTCCTTTACTTTTTCGATAACGTATTGCACTTTTTCTTTTCTTCTGTTCTGATTCTTGATGATGTAAATCAGTTCTCTCCTCAACTTTGAATCCGCATGATTCAACGTATAGATCAGGGGTATCGTTAATTTCTTTTCCTTAATATCGTTTCCGGTTGGTTTTCCGATGCGGTCGGTTCCATAGTCAAACAGATCATCTTTTATTTGAAAGGCTATACCTGTGAATTCACCGAACTGTCTCAGTTTCTCGGTAATCTCCTCGTTTTCGGTACCGGACCAGGCTCCGGCTGCGCACGCTGACGCCAGCAACGAAGCCGTTTTTGTCTTGATGATTTCAAAATAAATGGACTCATCAATATTAAGCCCTCTGGCTTTTTCGATTTGCAGTAATTCTCCCTCACTCATTTGCCGTACGGCATCAGAGAGAATGTGTAATACCCTGTAATCTTTGCCACCGAGGGATAAAAGCAGTCCTTTACTCAGCAGGTAATCCCCAACGAGTACGGATATCTTCGTCTTCCAGAGCGCATAGGTAGAAAAGAATCCCCTCCTTTCATACGATTCATCTACCACATCATCATGAACCAGTGTGGCGGTGTGCAACAACTCCACCAAAGAAGCGGCACGGTATGTGACATCATTGATTTCACCGGCCAGCTTTGCGGAGAGAAGTACAAACATCGGCCGCAGTTGTTTCCCTTTCCGCTTGACGATATACTGCATGATTCTGTCGAGCAGGGGTACGTTGCTCTTGACAGAATCCTTGAACTTTGATTCAAAAATGTCTAATTCGTTTGCTATAATCTTTTTTGCTAAATTCATCTCCTAAAAAGGCTCCAATATTTATAACAAGCCATATCTTGCAGTGCAATGGATAATCCTGCAAGTTAACGGTGTAATTTATTATTTTTAAAAAATTTGGTATTTGCAGGTCAATCAATACTTTTGCATATACTTTTTCTAAGATTTAACCATATTTATTCACAAATTTCAGATGCTATGGCAACCAGAAGAATTTTATTACTGCTCGGGATATTTTCGTTTTTCAGTATTTACCTGTTTGCCCAGGAAACGACCGGTAGCTACGACTGGCGGGATTCTTCGTTGATTCCGACCAGGAGACTGGCCCAGCACAACGAGTTCCTGAATAACCAGTATAACTTTCCTGCCAAGCCGAGGAACCAGTGGGAAGTGGGGTTAAAGGTCGGCGCATTTAATATTATAGGCGATGTGCCTTCTCAGTTCCCCACTCCGGGATTTGGTATTCACGTGAGAAAATCATTGGGGTATGTCTTTTCACTTCGTACGGAATACGTGTATGGAATGGCAAGCGGTGTAAACTGGAAGGCCAGGACAGCAGGACTGGGAGATCACTGGAGAAACGCTGGTTATGGCGGAGGAGCCAACTACGTGTTCGATAACTATAAATCCACTGTACAAGACCTTTCCATTCAGGGAATATTCTCAATGAATAATATCCGGTTTCACAAGGGAAAGACGGGGTTTGTGGCTTACGGTATAGCAGGGATTGGCGGTACCATCTATGACACCAAGGTAAACGTGAAATCGAGCGGTGGAACGAATTATAACTTCAATTCTGTTTCCAGCCAGAATATATACAAAGACAGGCGACAGACTATTAAAGAAGTAAAGAGAATATTGGATGGTGGCAGCTATGATACCCCGGCAGAGAATGACGGAGATTCCAGGTCCAAACTCTTTGGAAAGACCCTCCGGTTCTCCAGAACTTTGGGAGCAGGTCTTGCCATTAAACTGAGCGATAAACTGAACCTGGCGCTGGAAGACCGGGTTACCATGATAGGAGACGACCTGCTGGATGGAGTAAGATGGCAAAATGTGACCACCAATGCCGGACCGGGTGCAGGCACCACCGGTAGGGTAATGACCACCAGCTATGATATTTATAATTATATTAGTGTAGGGCTAAATATTAATATTGGATCTACGGAGAAATCCGTTCAGCCCTTGTGGTGGCTCAATCCGTTAGACTATGCCTACAGCGAACTGAATTCGCCAAGACACATGAAGGTGCCCAAACCGGTACTGGATGACAGCGATGGCGACGGAGTACCGGATCAGTTCGATATGGAGCCCAATACGCCAGCAGGCGCACCCGTTGACAGTCACGGTGTGAGTCGCGATACCGATGGCGACGGAGTGCCGGATTACAGAGATAAGGAATTGATTACCCCCACCATTTGTCAGCCGGTTGATGCTGATGGCGTAGGTAAATGCCCATGCCCGGATGAATCCTGCTTTGAAGGCTATGCACTTAGAAAAGATATTTCCGACTGCGGAATTGGTGATTTACCGAGCATTTCTTTCAACGCAAAAGCTTTTAGGCTGTCGAAAGATGCTGAAGCCGTTCTTGCCAACGTAGCCGAAAGGCTCAGGCAGAACCCCAATTGTCGTGTAGTGGTAACGAGCTACTCCTGTGAGCCTTCCAAATCTTCACAGCAGTTGAGCTGGGATAGGGTGAATGTCGTTATTAACTATTTGGTGGAAAAACAGGGTATCAGTTCAGACAGATTGATATTCAAGTACGGTGAAATGGGTGGAGATTGCAATACGGTTGACCTAAGGTCTGCAGAAGTAGGAGATGAAGGTCCGAATACCGTACCCGCACCGCATCCTAATCTGAGAAGAAGAGGATAGTTTATTGATTATCAAAATATTAATAAAAACCGGCTTTGAAAAATTTGAAGCCGGTTTTTTAATAACCAGAACTAACTTAATAAGTTGCTAAATCGTGGAAGATTTTCGGCTTTCGGGTGATTTGTATTACAAAACAATTATTTTTGTTCGCCTTTTATGAGAATACTTAAATACTTTTTGTTGCTGATTGGCCTGGCGCTTGTGTTTTCTTCCTACTCAAAGTTCTCTAAAGTAATGAAGAGCAAGGATTACGAATACAAGTTAAGGATGGCGGATCAGTATTATGTAAAGCAGAAATACAGACTGGCTCAGCAGTTGTATGAGGACTTGTTCCCGGTGTTTAAAGGCTCCAACAAGTTTGAAGACATTCATTATAAGTTTGCTTATTGCGCTTATAACCTGCGCGATTATATAAGTGGTGAAAACCTTTTTAAGAGCTTTCTGGAATATTTTCCCAATAGTGCGAAAGCCGAAGAGGTGGATTTTATGCATGCTTACTGCTTCTTTAAACAGTCTGCCAAGCCAGAGTTGGACCAAACCAACACCGTGAAAGCTATGGGAAGCATGCAGACATTTATTAATACCCATCCAGGATCAGAACGAAATAAGGAGGCGCAGGAGATTATTGATAAATGTTATAATAAATTGATTACCAAAGATTTAAAAAGCTGTGAGCTTTATTATAATATTGGACAGTATAAAGCTGCCGCTATTTCTTTTGCTACCTTGCTGGATACATATCCGGATGCACCCGCCGCAGATGAATTTAAGCTTTGGGTGGTGAAGTCATATTATAAATATGCAGAAATGAGCATACATACGCGCCAAATTGAGCGTTACGAGCAGGTTATTCAGGAGGCGGAGGATTTTCAGGACAGGTTTCCGGACAGTAAACTATTGAAAGAAGCGGAACGTTACTTAACTTTGTCGCAAAATAACATAAAAACGATTTCTCAATGAGCAGACTAAGAAAACAATGGGGCGCAACTACTACATCCAATGTTGTAGAAACGAAAAATGTGGTGGATATTAAGAACAGGACGGGCAATCTATACGAATCAATTGCAATTATCGGTAAACGTGCCAACCAGATCAATATCGCGCTGAAGGAAGAGCTTCATAATAAACTGGAAGAATTTGCCAGCCATACAGATAGTTTGGAAGAAATACACGAAAATAAAGAGCAGATTGAAATATCCAAGGCCTATGAAAGGATGCCCAATCCGGCTTTGCTGGCAACCCAGGAATTTGTGGATGACAAGATTTATTTTCGCGAAAGCGACAATGACCTGTTTAGTTAAAATTTTCGGAGATTTCTGTTTTAAACTTTTTCGCGGCAATTCAAACCTGCCGCTTTTGTATTTTTAGGGGGCACTTTTAAGAATCCGCTCGCGTTAAATAAGTTGACAGCAGATTTGAATATGCTAAAAGGAAAGAAAATCTTATTAGGTGTTACAGGCAGTATTGCCGCTTACAAGTCGGCATGGCTTGTGAGGGCGCTTGTAAAGGAAGGCGCGGAAGTTAAGGTTGTGATGACCGCTGCGGGCAAGGATTTTATCACCCCGTTAACTCTGTCTACCCTGTCGAAGCATCCGGTATATAGTGATATTTTTGAGAAGGACGTATGGACCAATCACGTGCAGTTGGCGCTGTGGGCCGATATTTTCCTCATAGCACCGTTAAGTTGTAACACTATGGCTAAGATGGCAGGGGGACTGTGCGATAACCTCCTGATGGCAGTCTATCTATCCGTGAAGTGCCCGGTAATGGCTGCTCCGGCTATGGATGAAGACATGTGGCTCCATCCGTCCACCCAAAAAAACCTGGAAACACTGATTTCAAGAACGCATATCATGATTCCTGTGTCCTCCGGTGAATTGGCCAGTGGATTATACGGGCAGGGCAGGATGGCGGAACCTGAAGAGATCGTGGATTCGCTTCGCCGGTTCTTTGAAGAAAAAAAGAGGCTGAAGGGTAAAAAGGTACTCGTCACCGCCGGACCTACTTATGAAGCCATTGACCCGGTCCGCTTTATCGGTAACCGTTCAAGCGGAAAGATG
>JACFNM010000058.1 GCA_019454915.1 Chitinophagaceae bacterium | reverse complement strand
ACTCTTTCTTCGCATGCGCCTAAATTTTAGATATACTTGTATGTTTGCGTTCTTATCGAGTTAAATCATCAATAGCCATGAAATATATAAAACCTGTTGTTAGTTTATTTTTTATCCTGAGCTCTTTTCTTTCTTATGGTCAGCATTTTGACCTTACCAATGCCGTAATCTGGATCAATCCGGATAAAAACGTGTCATTAGACAAGCCCGTTCAGGTGTTAAGAGAAGAAGTTGAAAAAAGAATACATCAATCTTTACCCGTCATAACTAAACTAAAAAATGTTACTCAGCCTGTAATCTATTTCACCACCGAGGAAAGAGAGTCCAAATTACCCAGGGAAATCCGGGCTGCACTCAGCATGTTTCCGACGCCGGGTAATGAGGGTTACAGACTGGTAGTAATAAAGGATCAAAATGCTGTAGTAATAGCGGCAAAAGACAGCCGCAGCGTTTTATATGGCGTTGGTCATTTCTTGCGAAAAGCTTATATGAAACCGGGTAAGTTGCTCCTGCCGGATAATGCTTCTATATCTACAGCTCCCAAATATCCCATCCGGGGCCACCAGTTGGGCTATCGCGCTAAAACCAACTCCTATGATGCTTTTTCGGTAAAACAGTTTGACCAGTACATTCGTGAGCTGGCCTTATTTGGCGCCAACAGCATTGAAATCATGCCACCCCGTACCGACGATGATGACAGCAGTGCGCACATGCAGCTTCCACCCGTTAAGATGATGGTGGAGCAGGCGAAAATTGCCAAATCCTATGGGCTGGATGTATGGATGTGGTATCCCAATATGGGACCGGACTATACCAACCGGGATTCTATTAAAAAGGAACTACAGGAGAGAATTGAAGTGTTTGCAGCCCTGCCGAAACTGGATCACGTATTTGTACCCGGAGGAGACCCCGGAGACTTAGAACCGGATGTGCTGTTTGATTGGATGGGCCGGATTTCAATAGCGTTGAAACAATTTCATCCCAACGCGAAGATTTGGGTTTCCCCCCAGGTTTTCCGTCCGAATGAAAAATGGTTTAATGATTTTTTCAAACACGTGAACAGCGGCTATCCCTGGTTTGGCGGGGTTGTTTTTGGCCCCTGGGTGAAGATACCTTTACCTGAAATCAGAAAGCGTGTTAACGAAAATATCCCCATCAGAAGATATCCTGATATTACGCATAGCTTAAGTTGTCAATATCCTGTTCCTGACTGGGATCTGGCTTATGCGATGACGCTGGGAAGGGAATGTATAAATCCCCGGCCGGTAGATGAAAAACATATTCACAACCTGCTGGCCCCTTATGGTTCAGGCAGCATCAGCTATTCGGAGGGAACTAATGACGACGTGAATAAATTTATCTGGAGTGATCAGGACTGGAACCCCGAGACTCCTGTTATAGAAACTTTACGTGATTACTGCCGTTTTTTTATGGACGCCGATTTGGCAGATGTTGCCGCGCAGGGTATTCTGGATCTCGAACGCAATTTCAGGGGACCTCTCTTAACGAACAATAAAGTGGAACAGACGCTAAGGCAATGGCAGTCCCTGGAAAGCAACGCATCGCCCGAGCTCATTAAAAACTTTCGATTCCAGATGTGTTTGATCCGGGCTTATTATGATGCCTATATTCAACTTCGCCTGGTACGTGAAAAAGCGATTGAAGCCGAAGCGCGCGCCTTGCTGGAAGACGCTACCAAAGAAAATATATCGCTGGCAATCATAAAAGCAAAGATGCTGCTGGAAAAAACCAAAGAAGAGTCCGCAGGACAATCCTGGAAGGAAAAATGCCTGGTACTCGCTGACTCATTGTTTAGCAGCATTGGGGCTCAACTTACTGTGGAAAAACACGGAGCCATGCCCGGAAGGGGCAATTTCATTGACAATATAGACGTCACATTGAATGACGCGCCCTGGTTACTGGATCAATTAACTGCCTATGAAAATATAGAAGACGAAGGTGAAAAGTTGACCAAAGTGAGAGAGATGTTACACCGTACAGATCCCGGCCCCGGAGGCTTTTACGATCATTTCGGCTCGGTACAAAGCAAAGGAAGAGTGCTTTCTGAAAAGACCTGGCAGGAAGATCCCGGCAGCCTCGGGTCGCCCCGAATCAGCTTTGGCGTAGGCATAATCGGTGAAGAGTGGGTACATGAAGTGAGGTCGCAGGGCTTCAGCGGTCAAATAACACCGGAAGCATGGATGAGCCAGATCAATACACTTTATGACACTCCATTGAAGATCAAATATGATGATTTGGACACGACTGCCCAGTACAAAATACGCATTACCTACACCGGCCGATTCCGGTCTAAAATAAAAATGATGGCGAACGACAATATCCTCGTTCATGATTTTATACAAACAGGCGCCAAGCCGATGTATGAGTTTGATATCCCGAAGGAAGCTACTGAAAAGGGTGAGGTCGTCTTCACCTGGACCTGCGGTGAGGGGCAAAGAGGCTCCCAGGTTACAGAAATCTGGCTGATGAAGAAATAGAAAAGCTACTTTTCATCCGCAATTAAGGCGCCTTAGATGAATGACGGGGAGGGAGCAACAATAGAATAAACCTGAAGATGCCAGGGAGTTCAAATGACGGATGAGGCATTTGTACGATTTACCTGGCCGTCTTCATCTGAAAATTATCATAATACACCTCATTCCAGCCTGATGAAAGAGAACTCAGGCCGGAGAAAAATTCGTCATCAAAAGCCTCAAGTATATTCTTTTTATCTATCGTAACCGTAAACTTATTTTCAATACTATTGAATTCTATAGCGTGCCATTTCTTTCCAAGACGATTAAAAGTGCCCTGCTTCAGAATTTCTTTATGGGCTCCTGTTCTCAAAAATCCCCAAACGCCATCCTGGTTGATTTCAAATGCATAGCCTTTCATTTCTTCGTCGTACTTAAAATGGTGTAGCCTGGATTCCAGTCTTACGGTACCGGTATCCGGCAGGCAAAAATCCAATTTCAGGGATACGTCTTTCATGGCCAAATCTCCAAAAAGAGTTCTTGGATAAGGCTGGTTATCAAATAACCAATAATGTCCCGGTGTTGTGGCACATTGTTTTAGATACCTGTTACCGGAATTCTTGTCCTGAACCACTTCAAAAGCGCCGTGGTAATCCATAAAGTAGGGCGCCTGCTGAAATAAAGCGTCTTCATCAAAATTATCCGCCCAGGAAGAAGGGAAACGAATACCCTCCGGTATGCTATTGACACTTTTACCCTTTTGTTGTCCGTCAGTGGTTGTGAGGGTATAAATTGTATTGGGACGAAGCGTTAAACGAATTTTTCCGTCTTTGGGGCTTATCTTTTCCGGTTGCTTTTCAAGGAGGGACTTTTTAAACGACGACTCCCATACGGTTAATGGACGGTCGGCAAAATTTCCATGTAACCGGAACTCCACGGTTTGATCTTCCTTTGCGTTCATCGTTTCGATTATCATGCTATAATCTCCGGTACCCGATGTGTCGGCCAAGGTAACCACAGACCATCCTCTGCGCTCAACGTATCTGCAACCGCTCTCAATCAATTTCCAACCCTGCTTCGAAAATTGATTGTAATGAGCATATATCCATAGCTGGGGCTGCACCTCATAATATCCCGACCACGGTGTATTGGCCTTCATCATACCGGAATGAGGCTCCACAAAAAAATCGGGATAAGAAGTGACCAGGCTCCAGTAAATCAGCTTCGTGAACTTCTTAGTGGCCAATGCACGATTATTTATCGCCGCCATTTGAGACGCTGCGTACCAATCTCCCCCGTAAGCATGAGATTCACCACTCCAAACCGGAATGCCCGGCTTATTGATTTCCGGAGGCAGATAGAAGTTAATCAATTCCGGTACATGTGCATTGATGACGGACACGGCTTCTCTTAATTCCCGGTCGGCTGCGATATCACCTGCAATTTGCCACTGAACTTCGGGCTTCCACAAATCTCCGGCATCAATCTTAACATGACCAAGTCCGTTTGCATCCAGCTTTCTCCGCAGGGTTTTTATCCAATTCTTATCATACATCACTTCATTATGAACGCCCGTGTAATCCACCGTAATACCGTGATATTTTTTCAGTCCTTTAATATAGTCAATGATAAACGATGCATTGGTATCCGAATAAAAACTGTCTATCCATCCCGGAATTCCCCATTGCAATATTTCAATTTTAATATCCGGATTTCTTTTCTTCGCTTCTTTAATCAACCACCATTCGTATCCCCGGTTAAAAAACGCCGGCTGAGGATTTAGAAATTCGTCCAGGGTGTGCGCATACGCGGGCTCGGAACCATCCGTAGAATTAATATCGCCGCCGTTCTCCACTTTGAGGTGCCAGAGGTTTGCCCCAAACTGGGGCTTAAACAAATAATCGAGTATGTCACTTCTATACGGCTCGGGATAGTCAATGAGCAACCGGGAAGAGGCCCCGGCGCTTAAAGCGCCAATCCCTTCAAACGTTCTCCCGGCATCTTTCATATCAATATCTATCTGATTAATCTGGCCCTGGCTATTATAAACCAGCAGAAATAAAATGAAACAATAAAAAAATGATTTCCTCATTATAATCAAAAGAGTTTTATCGAATAATTAATCTAACCAAATTGGAAAATACGATTTTATCGCTTCTTCGTTAACCAGAGAACTCCATAAGGAGGGAGGTTAACCTCTGTGGAAACATCTGCATCGCTGATTCGATCTACCATAGAAATGGAAACATTTATTAGTTTGGGCTTGCTTTCATTGTTCAGTATAAAAATACTGCCATCAGTTCGGGGAACTGCCTGTACTCCCGGGGGAAGCGTCTTACCAAGAATCGGGTTTTTTATCTTAAGTGCAGACAGCAGATTTGAAAGATCGTCAACAGTAGGCCAATAGGCAAGTTTTAAAACAAATCCTTTCCCTAATTTTCTGATTGTTGCGGCGGGTTTGTTATTCACTATATCTTCCTTAGTATCAAACGTCGCCACAACATCAGCTACATTATTGCCCAGGATTTCGCAAAAGCCTTTGATGCTATTTTGGTGCCTGCCATTTACAATGCTGGTCCATTGCTCAAAGTTTCCGTCTTCTATCGTATCTATCTGCCGTATTGTCTCAACACTATTTCCTGTAACTTTTTCAAGCACTTTGCCAAAACCCGATTTCTTGAAGATGCCATCCTTTGTTTGATAATCTACTATCGGGCCGACAATGAGTGTGCCTCCATTGGTTACGAAATTATGGAAGACCTCAGCCGATGCGGTATTATCTAATGCAGGTACGCCGCTCATCAATACAACATTATACTTCATTGCTAATCGGGAATTAATTCCTGCTGATGTCAATGCATCCACACCTATTCCATTCCTGCTGAAAGCTTCAAAGGCATTAACCTGTAATTCTTTGACACCGTTGCGGTCCATGGCGTGGGGATAGGTATGCATCATGGCGCGTTGATCGAAATCCGTTATTACGGCAGCTTTGGCATCCACCTTGTTTCTGATCAATTCTCCACCCCATTTCTTAAAAAATGCAGCTAATTCTTTTGCCCAGTAATAATCCGGTTCCGGATTCCCGCTCCAGTTTAACAAGCCTCCCCAATGCGGCCAATGGCCGCCGGTGAAACGATTTCCGCTCCAATGCAACACTCCAACCGCGCCATAAGCCACGGGTTGTAACATCCACATCTTAAATTGATCTTTGGTGGGTACAGGCGTCCAAATCTTTTCACCTCCCGTAGAACCAATTCTTGTTTCGGTTACCAGAAAAGCCCCGTTGCCGGATACGGAGCGATGCATGGCATTGAAGGCTCCCTGTCGTGCCCAATATTGAAAGTTGTCTGATGTTGGCTGATATTGATTAATAGAGCTTATGTCTAAAAATGAATGGTAAGCTGTATCATCTGCTATAGTCAGATCTAACATGTTCCAATCCGTGGTGATCCAGGCTGAAACACCCGCCTTTCTGAGCAGGGTCGCCTGCCACCTTAAATATTCGGCAATATTGTCCTTATCAAATTTTAAAGCTGCCAAACTAATCGCCGGAAGCTCGCCATCGTTCGATTTTGACGGCAGCGGTACATGTTCAATTGAGTCAACAAGTAATCCCCACGACTTTAGTCCTAAGCGCTCGTTTAATGCAGCAGTGGTTTTATATTCCTTTTTCAACCATTTTACCCACGCTTCCTTATTAGCCGGATTGTAATCAACCCGGCCAACATTTTGATCTATTTCATTATCCAGTTGCCATCCGATCACTGCCGGATGATCTTTGAAGGCTCCGGCGTAAGTAAGTATAAATTTCTCCAAAGCGGTTCTGAAATTTGGATTGTTGCGGCTTTCTGCGTGTCTTCCCATAGGATTTGCCCTACTCCCATCCGCATACCACATCAATATATCCGGATGTTTTGCCACCAGCCACTGCGGAGGGATATAGCTACAAGTACCTAAAATAGCCCTAAGTCCACGTTTGTGCATTTCATCCAGATACCATGTTAACCAATCAAAATCGAATCTGTTTTCAGCCGGTTGAAGATTACCCCATGTAGATTCACCAAGACGCAAAACGGTAAAGCCGGCTTCTTTAAAAAGATCAAGTGTTTTAATTTGGTCTTCTTTAGTCTGTATCTCAGGATACACGCTTGTTCCATATAGGAAATCGTTGGTAGAAAATTTGTCCTGAGCAGCTACAATTAAGGGGAAAAACAATATGACATACCCTAATAAAAAATAAGACTTCATACACGCAATGATTTTCTCAGGAAAAAATGTGTTCAGCAGTTCTTCAAAATCTTCTTTGAAAGCCCTGCATAGTTTAAACGTGATTAATTTACGATACCCCGTTATCTATTGACTCCATTACTTTCAATGTCAACAAAAACCTTATCCAGTACTTTTCTGTTTAATTTTAACCTTACCAAACCCATTGGTTGAAACCGCTTGTTTTCCTGTCGTGCATTAAATAAAACCGTGTAAACATCATTCCCCTGTGGAATAAGACAAAGCGGGGTTCGCATCGTGGTCCACCAACGTTTTATCCCGGTATCAAAAGCGAGATACTTAGCAGGAGTCCAATGGATTCCGTCTTTTGACAAAATATAACCAAGCATATTGGTAAACCCATAAGCATCAGGGCCACTATCAAAAATGGCTATATATAAACCATTAGGCAATTGACTTACGATAGGATTCTCTACAAACGACGGGGTATTTACAATAACCGGATTAATGGTTGTATCCATCCGCATCCATGGCCCCCTTAAACTATCGGAAGCAGCCAATCCTATATACCATTCCCCGAATTTTCCGTTGTAAGGATAATCAGATGGCTTTGTCCATGAAAAAGCGCCGCCATAGAAAGCATACCATTTATCACCTACTTTAAACGGAAAGAAAGAATCCGGGCCCTGCCGGCCTTCCCAAAGTTGGGTATCCATGCCCGGTTCCAGAACAACACTGACGTCTTTGTATGGTCCTCCGATTCCATCCAATCCATGCTTTTCCGAAACAGCGTGCCAGAGCCTGCCAAAACAATGGGTAGGTGCTATACCGGGCCGAACGGTATAGGCAACATAAAAGGCATTCCACCTGTTATTTGCGTCATCGAATATGGGCATAAAAGCCCATAAAGAGGCCCTTCTGTCATTAACCGGGTTATCGTAATCTGAAACAGCGTAATTCCCGCTTGATTTATATAATGTTCCAAGCCTTTTCCAGTTGACGGCATCAGAACTTACCCAGTGCCCTATCTGTGTCTTGATTTGAACGTTTGAAACCTCTCCTTCTTTTTTTAGAGTGTCTTTTTCACCCATAAGTTCTGTTGGAAACAGATGATATTCTCCGTTAATTTTCAAACACCTCCCGCCTTCAAAACCCCCATAATTATTTTCGGTTCCGGGCATACCTTCGTCCAGGATTGGCTTGTCTGATCCTCCTATTGCAGTAAATAGCAGTTCGTCAGATGAACTATGTTGAGCATTCAAATAATATCCACAGAGAATGAGACCAGCTATAAAAACTATTCTGTTCATTTTCATATCCCGAAATTACAATTAACCGGACAGGATTCGAATCCTTACAAGCCGGCGGTATAAAATGATTTCTACGGATGCGTTAGGGTTTCAAATTATTCGGCCCTCCCGGGTCAGAGACCCGAAAGAACATAAAGCATACGAAGTCAGAGGCTTCGCATAGCACCATCATTTCACTATTATTTCACCCAAATTATACCACCCATCATCGGTTCTGCCTTCAATGGCCAGTTTTACCCCGGGTTCCAGCGTCTGATTGTCCACTATACCGACTTGTATAGCATAAGTCCCAGCCGGAAAATCATAAGGTACAAACAGGACATCATTATAAAGATTATCTCCGGGAAGCCAATCATTCAGCGGAGCTTTGGTTGTTCTGATGAGGGTATCCTTCTTATTGGTTAGCCGTAGTGCAAGACTAAAATTAGTCTTGTAGATAGGAGCTACTCCTTTATTTTCCCACCAGGAGGTGAAGGATAATTTTCTATCTTCTGATATATACTCCGGAAAAGTAAACTTACGCAAAACGAATCGGTAACCCATCCTCTTTAACCAGCGATTTACCTGCGGCCACCATTCTTTCGGAACTGCTGAGGATTTTGCGTTAAATGTAGAGATATGCCATTTTAACGATTGGTCAATAATATAATCCACATCCCAACCTTCCTCTTTCCATTTTTGCATAACCCAGCATACTTCAAGGCTTACGGGCCCCTTCTTCCAGGCATCCACCATACCAAAATTGATGATGTCCTGAGGGTATTCATCAATCATATGTGCCCAATCTGCCGAAAATCCTCCCATATCACCCAGACAATCCATCCGCCACCCCACATTTGTTTTTGACAATGCATATTCTACAGTCTTTTTATCGGTTAACAAAATCATGAGCGGGGTTTTTCTGAAATTATCGGTATAGGCATCCACTAACTTTTCCCTTGTTTCCTGTTTTAATATTCGTGCACCTCTCCCCTCACCCCAAAATCCTACAATTGACAGGTCCACCGCTTCCAGACCAGGATTACCATCATATCTTTTTCCTAATTCAGAGATAAATTGTCCAAAATATTGAGCATATTTTGGGTCCTCCGCATCAACTCTCCAGCCGGAGCCGGCCGGAAGCCATTCATTCTTTTCGCCAACCTTTTTTCGATACCAATCTGGAACATCATTCGTCTTACTCGTGCCCTCTCCATAGGGTGCAACCCGTAACATTAATGTTTGGCCTCGGTCATGTGCTGTTTTGAGGGCATTATCAATTAATTGCCAATTATACTTCCCCTCTTCCGTTTCCATGTATCTCCAATAAATTCTGAAGTAAGCAATCGTCGTTGAAGGGTGGTCTTCATTTTGAATATTACCGTCAAACTTCTGATACACTATAGGAAATCCCTCTGTCCAGCCCATTCCTCTGTTTAAGGTATCACCATTAAATCTCTGAAAAGTGGTAAACCCTATGCCCGGATTATTTAAAATGCTATCTGTTTCTTTGGGTAAAACCCTGATTTCTTTTTGTGCAAAAAGCGGACTGGAGCTAAAAATAAATAAGACAATCAGTGAAAAAAGACTTTTCAGACTTTTGAAATCAGTATGCATTGTTTTTAATTTATTTCAGGGTAAGACAAAACTAATGACTTGTCGTCATATCAGGAGTCCGCTATTGGTTTTTTATTCAGTCTGATCAAATCATACCGAACCATCTTTGTTTTATCACAGGCAGGAGTATTCCACGTAAATTAGCTGATAAATTAGAAAAAAAGAACGAGGATAAGTATCCACTTATAGCAAAGATAAAATGATTTTTAGGGATGCATTAGGATTTCAAATTATTCAGCCCTTTCGGGACAGAGGCCCGAAAGAACATAAAGAATGCGAAGTAATTATGTAAGAAAAGCATAGTGCTGTTGTTGCGGTCATGCAGCATCAAAAATGCTGCGCCGCCAATCCTGCCCGTGACAGACAGGTTAGTTTTATAGTGCGATAACAATAAGTTTCGCAATTTGTAACAACTAAAAACATGCACTATGCCTACAACAAATTTATCAGAAACAATTTACTTTAATGATCAGGAATTTTTTATTGGACTTGATGTTCATAAAAAATCCTGGTCCGTAACGGTGCGCAGCCTTAATCATCAGGTGGCACATTTTACTCAACCACCCTCTGCAAAAGCTTTGTATAGAACATTGCAGTCCAGATTTACAGGTGGTAAATTTTATTCTGCCTACGAGGCCGGCTTCTGCGGAACTGGCTATCATGAGCAGCTATGCAAAATGGGGATTACCAACATCATTGTTCATGCCGCAGACATCCCCCAAACAGACAAGCAGAAGAAAAACAAAACGGATCTGCATGACAGTCGTTCCATTGCCGAACATCTGGAAAAAGGAAACCTTCATGGTATTCATGTCTTGTCCCGCGAGCAGCAAGAGCTACGTAGCCTTTTCCGGCTGAGGGAAAGCGCTGTAAAGGAGGTAACCCGTTCAAACAACCAGCTCAAAAGCTTCATGCTGTACTATAATATAGAGATACCTGAAACGGTGAGCACAAAACCCTATCTGTCTAAAAAAATACTGGAATGGATGGGAAATCTTGAACTCAACTCTCGAGCCGGTACGCTTACCAAAGAAAACTTAGTACAGCAATTGCAGCACCAAAGAACCAGGCTGAGTAATATAACCAGGCTGTTGCGTAAAGAAATGCAGGCGCAACACGTAGAGGCGTACAAGCTATTACTTTCCGTGCCGGGGTACGGTACGATAACTTCGGCCGCATTACTGGCAGAGATAGGCTGTTTTGCCCGATTTGACGACCCGGATGATTATATCAGTTATTTAGGAATAATGCCATGGAACGATAGTTCCGGAGAAACATTAAAAACGAAAGGAATACAACCAAGGTGCAATAAGCATTTAAGACCATTGCTTATAGAAGCTGCATGGACAGCCATCAGGACAGCGCCTGAAATATTTGCTTATTACAGCAAACACGCAGCAAAAGATAATAAGCATGCCAATGTAAAAGTGGCGCGCAAGCTGGCACTCATTGCCAGGGGAGTTGTTTTGAAAGGAAAAAGGTACCAGGCTGATTATTTATAAAAAAAGGGTAATGGTTCACAGAAATCAGCCGGTTAATCCGCCAAAAAGCGAATGTTTTTTTAAGGCATATATGGAAAAGCATAATGATATAAATCTCAAAGCTACGAAAGAGGAAAACGCAATCTGAGACGGTCATTGAATGACAATGCGAAGTAGGCGTACCTCTTTATTAACTCATACAATTATTGGCGGCTTTCGGTAACATTTTGAAATGACCGCATATAGCAGTCGGAGATTATTTTGATTACTGAATCTTAAAACCTAACTTTATGTGAAACTGTTTGTACATATCGCCCGCACTATGCTTTTCTACATAGCAGTCTCTGACTTCGTATTCCCTATGTTCTTCGGAGACTTGGTCTCCGTTAAACACACCGGGTTCAATAACAAAAGACGAATATCCTGTGAAATCTACCGCATTTGTCATTCAATCATAAATATCAA
Source organism: Chitinophagaceae bacterium (assembly GCA_019454915.1). GTDB lineage: Bacteria > Bacteroidota > Bacteroidia > Chitinophagales > Chitinophagaceae > Agriterribacter. Next base: position 4,561 of record JACFNM010000058.1, on the reverse strand, counting down.
ACCACTTATTTCAAGTCTACAATGAATCCATTTCTTTTCGCCGGCGCTGCACAAACAGACATCACACCTCCATTAGGAACAATTGTCAATGGGGAGATGGTGGCGTATTATGCACATACCATTCATGATCACCTGTATTCAAAAGCACTTGTATTAAAAGATGATTCGAATACCATCGCCATCATCATGGTAGATATCTGCGTCATGGATGCAGATTTTATTGATGAAGTAAAAAACGACATTTTCTTAAAAACTCAGATCCCACCCGAAAATATTCTGATTGCTGCGACACACACTCATTTCGCAGGCTCCATAGCAGATCTTCTGGGCAGCCCATGCGACCTGCCTTATAGAAAAGGGTTGGGTAAAAAAATTGCTCACTCGTTACTATCCGCCATGGCAAACCTGCAGCCTGCAAGAATCGGACTCACTGCTGTTGATGTGCCGGAGCACGTCGTATGCCGGCGTTACTATATGAAAACCGGATACCAGTCCATAAATCCGGTTACGGGCAAGCCGGACATCATCAAAACGAATCCCGCAGGCGCAGAAGCCTATATTGATAAAAGAGCCTCGGAAATGGATACTCAGCTTTCGGCTATAGCCGTACAATCCATAGAAGGGAAATGGATCAGCATTTTGGGTAACTATTCCATGCACTATGTGGGAGACTGTTCCAACGGAACTATAACAGCAGATTATTTCGGCGTTTTCTCCCGGCATATCAAAAACTTCCTGGGTGCGGGAGATGACTTTGTAGGCATGCTCAGCAATGGCACTAGTGGCGACGCCAATATCTGGGATTTCCTTCAACCCGATCGCTATCCCAAAGAAGACCATCAGAAAAAAGAACTCATTGGAAAAGACCTTGCTGAAAAGATAAACCAGGTTATTCAAACGATAATATGGGAATCTCATCCATCCGTTTCTGCCACGTTAAAAAAAATTACCTTAGGTGTGCGAAAACCAACCGCCGGGGAAGTAGAAGCAGCGGGTAAGATAGTAGCCAATACCGATTATCGTCTGCTCAACCCGGATACCCCGGCCCTGGTAAACATCTACGCCCGTGAGCAGGTATTGCTCGGTGAATATCCGGATACAATAGAAATTCCCGTACAGGCGCTTAAAATAGGCGATATTACCATTGGAGCATTAGGAGGAGAATTTTTTGCTGAGACCGGACTCGCCTTAAAAAAGGCGAATCATGCCGGAAAATATTTTACAATCACTATGGCCAACGGTTATTGCGGATATATTCCTCCAGCACATGAAATTGAAAAAGGAGGTTATGAAACATGGAGATGCAGAAGTAGTTTTGTGAAAGAGGATGGGGAACAGATAGCACGAAACACATTAATGGGAATAGCTCAGTAATTACTTAAATTTTTTTTCAATGCCTGTCATTCGCTTCGTTCTTACAGTTTCATCGCTTGCACTTCTAAGTTGTAGCAATAATCACCCATCACCAGCGAGCGACAGACACCGCCTGATCATCAACAATGATGGCACGGAGATATTAGGAAACAACTGGTTTGGTAATCGTCCGCTGACGTTGGATGATGTACATGGTTACGTAGATATGGTAGCCAACTCGCAGGTCACCACTTTTATGATATGCTCCGGAAGCGATTTCTTTTATTACCGGTCGAAGTACGGCAGACTGATGGGCGATGATCTGAACGGGCAACTGAACTGCGACGATGATACCGCACTCAGTAAAGCGCTGCATCGGTTTTATAATAACGCTATCCGCCTGGAAAAAGAGGGAACTGATATTGTGGAAGCTTCCCTGAAAAGAGCTAAGGAGAAAAACCTGGAGCCGTTTATTACTTATCGGATGAACGATCTGCATTTCTCGGATACCAGCAACCATTGCACGCTGCAATACACCGATTACTGGATCGCCCATCCGGAATTCTGGACAAGCGACACCACACTCCCCGGTTGGAACGCCACCAATGCACTCGATTTCGCCCACCCGGAAGTCCGTGAACATAAATTAGCAGTCATTCGTGAACAACTGGAAAAATATGGGCCAGATTTAGACGGCTATGAATTGGACTTCATGCGTTTCATTGTTTATTTTAAAAAAGCAGAAGCAGAAAAAAATGCACCCTTGATGACATCGCTCGTGAAATCTGTCAAACAGGTTACAGATTCTATCGGTAAGGTGTATAACAAAAAAATATTGCTGACTGCCAGGGTTCCCGCTACGATGGGTGATTGTATCAAAAAGGGACTGGATGTGCAGGAATGGACAAGACAAGGCTTGCTGGATTTTTTGACTATCGGTATTCACTGGACCGGTGACCCGGCTATTGATGTTGCGTCTTTCAAAAAAGAACTGGGCTCAGACCTTCCGGTATATGTGACTATTGACGATGGAGGATACCGGCAGCGGGAGACCTGGTCGCATGGCATGTATCGCGGGATGGCTGCACACGCTCTCGGGCAGGGTGCAGACGGTATTATGTTGTTCAATTATTTTCTAACGGTCTATAATGAAGCCAATCAAAAACTCGTTCCTGAAGAAGGAACCGATGTCTGCCGGATCATAGCACCGGAATTACTGCAGGAACTGGGCTCACTTAAAACACTCAGGAAAAGGAACAAAGTGTATTGCCTGTCTGATGGAACCACTTCTTATGAAGTGACGATCAATACTCCTTTGCCTTTAAGTGTAAATAAGGAAGGAAACGCCGCTTTGTTTATCGGAGATGATGTGGAAGCGGATCATCCGGAGGAAGTGACGCTCTTTATCCGCACATCAAATGCTGAACAACCTGTGGTAGAGATGAACGGAGAGACCTTGTCTCCGGGCGATAGCACTTATGCTCATGTCTATGATAAACTGCGCGGTTTGCAAAGTGATCAAAAGGAATGGGTGTTTAAAGTGCCGGTTAATTCGCTTATAAAAGGAAATAACAACATTCAGTTCAGGTCGTCGGCAGAAACAACTATCCTGAGAGTCGAATTAGCGGTGAAATACGGGCCGGTTGAAACCAATGGGTATTTTTAATACCCGTCAGGCAGACCATAACAAGCGGGATGCTGATTCACAACCGGGATGAGTTCTATCTTAATATTACAGATTTTCCGAAAACTCAAGGTATCTCTTAGATAGTCCCGGGAAAATATCAGAAAACAGAATCGTCCCTTTTCCGAAGAAAAAAGATGCTAATTTGTGGGTGCTGCAGGATTCGAACCAGCGACCTCTACCATGTCAAGGTAGCACTCTAACCAACTGAGCTAAGCACCCGGAGGCGCAAATGTAATAAGCTTTATTCGTAAAATAACGTAACGGATATACAAAACATCTACGATAACCACCTATCCCATTTTGCAGATGGGCTTCAAAATTATTAAGCGGCTAACCCGATGTCTATAATTTATCAAAATATTGCCTCAGGTGGCTTCTCATTTTATTCCTGAACAGTTCGGGAGTACCTTCTTTTAAGACATTCAGTAAATCCCGATGATACACATAATCCGGCGTGTTCCGGATATTTATGCTGTATAATGTTTTATCCATGCCGTCAAAGATCGGGAGTAGTATATTTTGAAAACGTAGAATGGTCTCATTACCTGAAATTTTGTACAACATGGAATGAAAATCCACATCATACTTTTTATGTTCAGCATCCGTCTTTGCTTTTTCATCTTTTTTAATAATTTCTTCAAGGGCTTTCAGGTCGGCATCTGTTTTCCTTAAAAATAGTTGGCGTTACGTTATCAATAAGTATATTAGTTGTGTGTACTACATATTGCAAATTCACGTAATAAATATTCATGAATACCCTTCAAGCCAACAACCATTTTTGCCTCTCAGTTCTTTGTCTGCTATTTCTTTTTGGTGTTATAACCGGAGTGTTTTCTCAAAATACGGGAGTGAGTGAAGGGGGCCTTACTGTGGCTCAATTGCTCCCCGACACGAATAATCCTCGCAACAGTGAAGGAGATTTCATAACCCTAAAAGACGGACGCATTCTTTTTGTCTATTCTCATTATACAGGCACATCGGGCAGCGACCACGGCAGCTCCTATCTCGCCGGAAGGTATTCTTCTGATAAAGGAAAAACATGGACAGAGGATATTGTTACATCGCTATCCATTTCATAGATAAAAATGTGCTATTGAATTATTGTGCAGGAAAGCTCTCGACGGGCAGGCTTAACCAAACAGATATTAGACGGCTAAGCCTGGACTGGATATATGAATGAGAGGAAAACCAAATGCTTTCAAAAGACATGTTGAGAAATAAAACAATAAATTAATGATTTGCTATGAGAAAAATATGGGTTCTCGGTTTAATCGTCTCCGGCTGCTTTCCTGTTGTCGTCAGTTCGCAAAGTAAAAGCGTAACATACACGGGTCATCGCAACTCTTTCGAATATTTCGTTGCCCCGGTTAGCCCGAAAAATCCACGTAACAGCGAGGCGGCTATTATCCATTTAAAAGATGGCTCATTGCTATTGGGATGGACAGAGTTTTACGCCGGTTCAGGTGAGGATCATGGCCCCGCCCGCCTCTCCGGAAAAATATCAAACGACGGTGGCCGCAC
>JACFNM010000590.1 GCA_019454915.1 Chitinophagaceae bacterium | reverse complement strand
TGAAGTAGCCAGGGGAAAAAACTTTACCCGTTTTTCAATAGATTTCCTGTTAACGGAAGGCGAGAGACTTACGTCTTATTTATATATACCCGATTCTTTACGCGATGAGCGGAAAAACCCGGCTATGATTGCTTTGCACGAAACAGATCCATTGGGAAAAGGGAGTGTGGACGGCCAGGGCGAAAACCGTAATCTGGGCTATGCGAGAGAGTTGGCGGAGAGAGGCTATATAGTCATTGCTCCCGATTATCCCGGTTTTGGAGATATGAAAGACTATGATTTTGAAAATGATCGTTATGAGTCCGGAACGATGAAAGGAATTTTTGATCATATCCGCTGCGTTGATCTGTTGCAATCCATGAATAATGTAGATCCTGAAAAGATCGGAGTAATCGGACATTCTCTGGGTGGACATAATGCGATTTTTGCCGGTGTGTTTGATACCCGTCTTAAGATCGTGGTATCGAGTTGCGGATGGACCGGATTTAATTATTATGATGTAGGTCCTTCTGCGATAGAGCGTTATGGATCGAGGTTAGGTCCCTGGGCTATCCCCCGGTATATGCCTCTGCTTCGTGACAAATATAATGCAGATCCTGATCAGATCCCGTTTGATTTCAATGAGTTGATAGCAGCTATTGCACCACGGGTGTTTTTCTCTAATTCTCCCGTTGGAGATGCAAATTTCAGCGTGGAAGGGGTTAGGAAAGGAATTGAAGACGCATCCGTGATTTATAAGCTTTTGGGAGTGCCCGGTAATCTGCAGGTATATTATCCGGATGCCCAACACGATTTCCCGTTCGAAATCCGGATGAAGGCTTACGAACAGCTTGATAAATTATTCAGGTGACAAGGCTACAAATGAGTGGCTTTCCTGTGTAGTCCTGAGAATGGCTGATCACAATAAAAAAAGTGCAGGGGGAGGAGTATGTTTCACTCATGAAAAGAAATTGGATTCCGATTGACGTATATTTTAAAAGGGATGTGTTTGGTGGACGTAAGAAAAAAATGAAAAGATATATCGGATCTTACACCCGGGATGGAAAGTTACTTAAAGCCCGGTAAAGTCATCCGGTGGGCGGCTAACAGATAATCCCTGATCCGATTGCTACCCTTATTTTTATACTATAATTTTTGTCTGTTATGCAATCAGGTGCTTCTTCTTCTCAGCGTTTATATTCTTTAGATGCGCTTCGCGGATTTGATATGATATGGATTATGGGAATAGGCTATATCATTAAGGATTATGCTGCCATGCACGATACTTCTTTTTGGAATGCGGTACATACTCAGTTTGTGCATAAGGTGTGGCATGGCTTTGCTTTCTGGGATCTGATATTTCCGTTATTCATGTTCTTAGCCGGCGTATCCACTCCCTATTCGGTGGGTAAGAACCTGGAAAAAGGAACGCCCAAAGTAAAACTGCTGCGAAAAGTAATCAGTCGGGGTGTTATCCTGATTATATTGGGCGTGATTTATAATAATGGGCTTCAAATAAGACCCGTTTCTGATATTCGCTTCCCCAGTGTTCTGGGAAAGATCGGAGCCACTTATATGCTCGCAGTCATTATCTTTTTGTATGCCCGCAAAACGATGCAATGGATTTGGTTTTGGTTTTTCCTGATCGGATACTGGCTGCTTCTTAAATTCAATTCAGCCCCGGGGTTTCCGGTGGGCGATTTAACCGAAGCGGGTAATTTTATGTCTTATCTGGATCGTAGTATTCTTCCCGGGCGACTGTCAAGAGGGATC
>JACFNM010000057.1 GCA_019454915.1 Chitinophagaceae bacterium | reverse complement strand
ACAATGTTGTTCCGCCACAGTGCAATTTTGTGGTAGATATACGGGTGAATGAACTTTACGGCTTTGAGGAAGTCCTGCATATCATTCAAAAACATACGCATTGCAATATAAAAGCGAGAAGTATGCGGCTGAAATCTTCTTCTATTCCGCTGGATCATCCCATCGTAAAAGCAGGTATCCATGCGGGCAGAACCTGTTACGGATCGCCCACTACCTCCGATAAAGCATTGATTCCATTTCCTGCTTTAAAAATCGGGCCGGGCGACTCAGCAAGAAGTCACTCAGCAAACGAATACATTCATCTTCATGAAATACAGGAAGGAATTGAGTTATACGTGAATATGCTTGAACAGGTAATAGCCGGCGAATCCCGCTGACCGCAATAAACATTGAATCAATAGATAAATCCTTACCTGAAAAACGTAATTTACAAATATGAAACTCTGGCAAAAAGATAATTCTTCCACCAACGAATTAATAGAACGCTTTACCGTGGGCAGAGATAAGGAATTTGATACTCTGCTCGCCCGTTACGACGTAGAAGGCTCTATCGCACACGTCAAAATGCTTGGCGCCACCGGTCTGATGACAGAAGAAGAAAGCAGAATAGCGGTTAAAGAACTGGATAATATCCTGGAAGAAATTCAGCAGGGTAAATTTGTTATTGAGGATGGGATAGAAGACGTCCATTCCCAGGTAGAGTACCTGCTTACGCAGCGGATAGGGGAAGCAGGTAAGAAGATTCATAGCGGCAGGAGTCGCAACGACCAGGTGGCGGTTGACCTGAAACTATACCTGCGTGCTGAAATACGCACTATAAAAGACGAAGTGAAGAAGCTGTTTGATTTGCTCATTTCACAGAGTGAAAAATATAAAAATATACTATTACCCGGGTACACTCATCTTCAGATAGCCATGCCTTCGTCCTTTGGGTTATGGTTTGGCGCTTACGCCGAAAGCCTCACCGATGATATGGAAATGCTGATTGCCGCTTTCCGTATCGCCAACAAAAATCCATTGGGCAGCGGCGCAGGATATGGCTCTTCTTTTCCGCTCAATCGAACGCTTACGACCGAATTGCTTCAATTTAATTCATTAAACTACAACTCCGTTTATGCTCAAATGACGCGTGGCAAAACGGAGAAGATGGTAGCATTCGGATTGAGTGCAGTAGCCTCCACGCTAAGTAAGCTGGCTATGGATTCCTGTCTTTATATGAATCAAAACTTTGGCTTCATTTCATTTCCCAATGAACTGACAACCGGAAGCAGCATCATGCCGCATAAAAAGAATCCCGATGTTTTTGAGTTAATCCGCGCCAAGTGTAACAGAATCCAGTCCGTCCCTAACGAATTGACCCTGTTGATCAATAACCTGCCGTCGGGATATCACCGGGACTTGCAGTTGACCAAGGAGATTCTTTTCCCGGCGATAGAAGAACTGAAAGCCTGTATTCAGATGACCCGGCTTATGCTGAGCAATGTGCAGGTGAAAGACCATATACTGGATGATGAAAAATACAAATACCTGTTCAGCGTTGAAGCAGTGAATGATTTGGTAAACAGAGGCATTTCTTTCCGGGATGCGTATCGCGAGGTGGGCAACGATATTGAACAGGGCAAATTCAACTTCGACTATAAGAAGCAGTTGCATCATACCCATGAAGGGAGCATCGGAAACCTGTGTAATGATAAAATAGTGGAATCCATGGAGAAGGCGATGACCCGGTTTGATTCATAAAGCAAACGTTTGAATCAGACTATACGGTTTGTTGGAAAGTGCCTGATAAAAATCATTTTACGGCTCGCTGCAAATCAGCAGCACAATAGTTATATATGATTACATTTGCTTTTTACTAAATCAACATAATCATTCATTATGAAATTTCGTATCGAAACGCCAGGGCATCGTGCCAGCCCTTCACTAAAAGAATTTGTTACCCAAAAATTAAGCGGGCTTGACCGATACTATAAAGATATTCAGGAGATAGAGGTGACCCTTTTGAATGAAGTAAAAGGCACTAAGGAAATAGTGAACTGCACCTTAAATATCCGCGTGCCGGGCAAGGATGAATATATCAAGACTAAATCCACCATTTTTGAAGACGCGGTATTAAAGGCGGCTGATGCAGCCAAAAGAAGACTGCGCATCCGGAAGACGCAATTAGAGCTCGCCAGGAAGAAGAAATCACCCAATAGAAAAGTTTCTGCTAAAGCAGCAGCAAAGAAACCCTGAGGATTTCTTCGTTAAGAAATAAATTGAGCCGGTGTTTTTGATGCCGGCTCTTTGTGTATGAATATCTAGCTGACTATTACCAATCTCCTCTTATGGCTGTAAGCAGTTTATTTTGAATACCCTATCTTCGCAGCGAAAAATCCGCTCGCATGCAAAAGAAATTCAGTCGCATTCTGCTTAAACTATCCGGAGAATCATTAATGGGAAACAGTGGTTTTGGATTAGACCCGGATATTTTGATGAGCTATGCTACTGAGATTAAGGCAGCTCATCTTGCGGGAGTGGAGATAGCCATTGTGATTGGCGGCGGTAACATTTACCGCGGGATGAATGAAGCGGAAACGGGTATTGAAAGGGCACACGGTGATTATATGGGCATGCTGGCCACGGTGATTAACGGTATGGCGCTGCAGGCCTCGCTGGAGAAGGTAGGTCTTTATACCCGTTTATTGAGCGCCATCAAGATGGAGTAGATCGCCGAGCCTTATATCCGAAGGAGAGCCATCCGGCACCTCGAGAAGAAAAGAATTGTCATCTTCGGCGCCGGAACCGGAAATCCCTATTTCACTACCGATACAGCGGGTTCCTTAAGAGCAATTGAAATCAAAGCAGACGTAATCTTAAAAGGCACAAGAGTGGACGGCATCTACACAGCCGACCCGGAAAAAAATCCGTCTGCCACCAAATACGATACGATCTCTTTCAAAGAATGTATTGACAAGAACCTCAAAATCATGGATATGACCGCCTTTACACTTTGCATGGAGAACAAATTACCGATCATCGTGTTCGACATGAACAAACCGGGCAACCTCCTCAAAGTTGTAAACGGAGAAAAAGTTGGAACGCTGGTTAACGGATAAGCAGGCTGAGTAACTATCAATCCTTCATCAGCTAAACAAATACTGCACATCTTCTTCCGTGAGGGATTTTGCAAAACCTTCTTCTGCCGATATAAGGTCTTCAGACAGTTTTTTCTTTTTTTGCTGCAGGTGTATAATCTTTTCTTCAATGGTATTCCGGCAAATCATTTTATAGGCAAATACATTTTTTGTTTGACCAATTCGGTGCGTCCGGTTAATCGCCTGATCTTCCACAGCCGTATTCCACCATGGGTCAAATAGGAATACATAATCGGCTGAAGTGAGTGTGAGCCCCGTATTCCCCGCTTTCAAACTAATCAGAAAAAGATTCACCCGGTTGTCCGGATCCTGAAATGCATTGACCATTTCAACTCGCTTTACCGGAGCTGTTTGACCATCAAAATGATAATATTCAAAGCCCCTCAGGTGACAGTCTTTCGCCAACAGATTCAACATACTGCTAAACTGGGAAAACACCAATACTTTATGGGTTGGTAATAGATTCGCCAGTTCATCCATTAAAACCTCTGTCTTCACCGATTCCGGTTTCGAAGTGAACCGATCTTCCTCCGCTAACAATGCAGTAGAACTGCATATCTGCCGCAATTTGGTGATTCCCTGCAAAATCGAAAACCGGGACTTTGCTAATCCGCTTTGCTTGATCTCCAGAAACAGGCTGCTACGGGTTTGTTCCAGGATATCCTCATAGGTAGCCCGTTGCCGATCATTCATGTCACACCAGAGAAAAGATTCTGTTTTTTCCGGTAAATCAGTGGCCACCTGCGCCTTGGTTCGCCGCAGAATAAAAGGAGCAGTCAGCCTCTTGAGAACATTGGTTTTCTCCTCGTCCTGCTGGTTATCTATCGGATCGGCATATTCTCTTTTGAAAAATTCCCGGCTTCCAAACAAGCCCGGTACTACAAAATTAAGCTGCGTATACAAATCAAATGTATTATTGACCACCGGAGTACCACTCAAAGCCAACCGGAAACCTGCACGCAACTGCATCACCGACTGTGCTATCTGCGTAGAGGGATTTTTGATATTATGGCTCTCATCAATGACGGCAACACCATATAGCTGTCCGCAGATTTCCGATACCTCATTACGCATCGTATGATAGGTAGTAATGATAACCTGGTTATCGGTATCGGTTAATTGTTCTTTTTGCCTCAATGCTCCATGATATACCATTGTTTTCACATGCGGTGCAAAACGTGTCATTTCCTCCTGCCAGGTATATATCAGCGATGCTGGACAAACGATAATATGCTTCAATCCCGGATAGTGATCTATAAAATGAACAATGGTGCATATTGCCTGAAGCGTTTTACCAAGTCCCATATCATCCGCAAGACAGGCGCCGGCGCCAATCTCATTGAGAAGGAGCATCCATTCAAACCCTTTTTGCTGATAAGGCCTTAAAGCCGCTTGTATACTTTCAGAAACGGTATACAAAGGTTCCGGGCTTTCCTGCCAATGCTTCCAGCTTTGCCACCAGCTATTCTCAATCATCCGCCCCAATTTTTCATTGCCGCTTTCTGCATCCAGTTTGGCTACGCCCATCCAGCGCAGGACTTCTATTTTATCCTCCTTAATTTTCCCATGCTTAATCATGGGTGCATAACTTCTTAACCACTCTTCGTCCAACGCTCCTAACGACCCGTCTTTCAACAGTACCGCCTTTTGACCGGCAATAAGCATCCTTTGCAAATCCCTTAACGGAACTCTTTCTTTGCCAAAGGACACCTCCATCTTAAACAACACAAAGTACTCCTTTTCTTCTATTGTCTCCATAACCGTATTTACCTGAAAAGGTGAAAAACGGAAATGCTTCATCATATCCATCCCTACAATCTCTATATCCATTTGAAGCAACTTGTGGTATATCTTTTGAAACCACTGCTTTTTCTGTGCATCAGCAAAAGAGAGATAGTAGTAGCCGTTCCGCTGATTCTTAAAATTGGCATGGAGTCCTTCAATTGTCTGAATAAAGCTCAATTCGGATTCGCGGTTGCGCTTTATTAATTTCCGGATTCCCTGATGACTCACCTCAAAAACATCCTGCCACTGCCCATCCACTAAGTGCCCGTCATACAACCACTGGGGTGTGAGCATTAAAAAGGCATTATTTAATTCTTTTAACAGGAGCCGGTTGACCGGAACGACCTCCAGCGCTTCTGCCGAAAAATATCCATTCCGGTTGACCGGATAGGCCTCTTCCAGCGGTGCTATAACATGCAGGGCAAATAGTTGCTCGTCAGATTCATATTCTCTTTCATCCAACCGCTCCAACTTCTCCAGCGTAAGATAATCCGCGTAAGAAAGTATGAAGTATTCATTCTTACTTTCCAACAAAAAACAAGTGCGGTTAAAAATCCTGAGGGGGTACTGTTGATGATGGATCATTATTAGCGTTTGAAGCTGAAATTTTCCATCTTGCCTGGTCACTTCAAATTGCAACTTCGGCTTAAAGCTGCTAAAAGAACAGGGGGCAGTCAACCAGGTTTTCCTTTCTTTCACCCATTTTTTGTGATAACACTTAACCAACGGGAAATAAGCGCGGAATCCATCGAGTATCCTGTGCCAGTACTTAGTATAATGTTTCAGGAAAAAAGTATCCCAGGGTTCTTTAAAATTTTTATCTGTATATGATTTCTTGAGCGTAGCCTGTACTTCTGTCAATTTTTCGACGCTCGAGTCTTTCAACAGGTCCTCGGCAGGCTTCGGAAAATTGTCGAAAATCAGGTATATCCCGGATTTATACAAAGATTCAGTTTGGTAACTTGTACTGTTTTTTTTCTTCAGGATTTTTAGCACGCTGACAACGGCTTTACCTTCCGTAATAGCCGAAGGCGTAAATAATAACGCGGTACGAATATCATTTTCCATGAACTGGCCTGTAAGTAATTTAAAAATCCGCCAAATTTAAACCAATGCGGTGGTAAAAGAAATTTTCCCGAACGGCCGGCGATTTTTTTAACCGTAACTTTGAGGTATTAAAAAATTACCCGGACAAACACGTCATGAACACTGAAATAGCAAATATCAGGCACAACTATTCACAAAAAATACTCCTGGAATCGGATGCTGAAAAAAATCCTTTTAAACAATTTGAAAAATGGTGGCAAGAAGCAACCCATGCGGAAATTGACGAAGTGAATGCGATGACGCTTGCTACGGCTACGCCTGAAGGAATACCCTTTGCCAGGATCGTTTTACTAAAAGATTTTTCGGAAAAAGGTTTTACTTTTTTCACCAACTACGGAAGCCGAAAAGCACAACAATTAGAAAAAAATCCGCATGCTTGTCTCGTATTCTTTTGGAAGGAGCTCGAGCGACAGGTGAGGATTTATGGTGCCGTTCAAAAAGCCGATCCCTCGGAAAGCGATCAGTATTTTCGTATCCGACCCGAAGAGAGCCGGATTGGTGTTTATACTTCTCCGCAAAGTCAGGTTATCGAAAGCAGAGAATGGTTAGATAACCGGTTCGAGAAGAATAAGCAACTGATGTCCGGTAAACCCATTCAACGGCCCGATTACTGGGGTGGTTATATAGTCCTTCCCCACATGATAGAATTCTGGCAAGGAAGGCCAAGCCGGCTGCATGATCGTTTGCAGTACACCCTGCAGGATAATCATCAATGGATCGTGGAAAGGCTTGCTCCCTGAGTATTCGAATTTTAACCCGTGAAGAACAATCGCACGTTGGATCCTGATTGTGCAATCCGGGCTATCCGCTACTCAGCCTTCGTTGCGGATGGTTTGACTTTCTTTGCCGGTTTGGCAGGGCGGCTTTTGCCATAAGACCCCATTGCTATTTTACCCTTTTTCGTTTTTTTATCTCCTTTTCCCATAATATTAAATTGAGTATTTATAACTTGCTTAACGGAAAGGTACAAAATTAAAAAAAGCAGGACACAACCCGTGCATCCTGCTTATAAAGTTTAATGGGCCGGAATTATAACTTTGAAGATAATTCTTTACCAGCTTTAAACCGTGCCACTTTTTTAGCTTTAATTTTAATAACGGCGCCGGTTTGGGGGTTGCGGCCATTACGTGCAGCACGCTTAGAAACTGAAAAAGTACCGAAACCAACCAAGGTAACTTTTCCGCCACCTTTCAATGTTTTGGTAACTGCTTCAATGAAAGAATCCAGCGCGTCATTAGCCTGGGTCTTAGTGATGCCGGCATCATCTGCAATTTTTGCAATTAATTCAGCTTTGTTCATGATAGTGAGTTTTAGAATTTGTTTTTACAAGGAACAAATATAGACGGTTTTTAATAGTAACAAAATTTTTCGAGTGCCGGATAAGAGCGCTTTTCATACTCTTAAATCCGCATGGGCAAAGGATTATAGGAATTTCTGTCTTTTTATATCCGCCTGAACGCCTCTCCTATCAAACCCTCAAACATACGCCCACACTGCTTTTCACAAACATTCTCTTGTAATAGGTGTCAATACAGGGTTTCAGCGGAATTTACAATAATTTTTAATGCTCAAAATTATTTTTAATTCTTATCCACAATTAGTTCACAAATACAAAAAACAGGAAAAAACAGCTGCGCTTCAGTAAGGACGCCACCGTATTGAATGCCAACAGTGTCAGATCGGGATTCTACCGACCCTGTCGGCTCTATTCGTTGAAGTAGTTTATAGGCTGATCTCGAGGTATACCGGACAATGATCGCTATGCTTTATTTCCGGAAATATGTCTGCATCCACCAATTGATCTTTTAGCGGTGTTGTTACATTAATATAATCTATCCGCCATCCTTTATTATTTAATCGAACACTGGGGAAACGCTGGCTCCACCAACTGTAACGATGAGGCTCTGCATGGAAATAACGAAAGGTATCTATCCATTGGTTGTCAAAAAACTTATCCATCCACGCGCGCTCCTCCGGCAAAAAACCAGAAGATTTCTTATTGCCCTTAGGATCATGAATATCTATTTCTTTATGAGCGATATTATAATCACCGCAAAGGATCAATTTCGGGTGCTTCTTTCGTAATTTATTAAGATAGTCGAAGAACTTATCTAACCATTCGTACTTGAAGTCCTGCCGTTCTTCTCCACTGGTTCCTGAAGGGAAGTAAGCGTTGATTAATCTGATATCTTTAAAATCCAGTTGCAGAACCCTACCTTCCGCATCACTGTCTTCCTGATGACTTCCATATTCTACCCGATCAGGCACTATCTTCGTAAATACGGCCACTCCGCTGTAACCTTTCTTCTGTGCACTAAACCAGTAATCAGCATAGCCCAGGTCATTAAAAGCAGTAACATCAATATCTTCTTTACGGGATTTTGTCTCCTGTATGCAGATAACATCTGCGGGATTCGCTTTCAGCCAGTCCAGGAAACCCTTTCTGATTGCGGCACGAATACCGTTCACATTGTAGGAAATAATACGCATCTCAGATTAATTACAAATTGATGAATAACGCGGCAGATTAGCATTCAATAGCAGCCGGTGGTAAAACAGCGCTACATAGTGGTTTCCATTTATAAGGGTAAATTCACTCCCAAACTCAACACCATTTCATAAGTGCCAAAAGCCTGTTTGGCGGTTCCCTCATATATTTTAAGATTGGAATACCGGGCATAATCGAGTTTATTGCTATACTCCAGGTACATATACCTAAAGAAACTCGCTTTAAGTGCAGCTTCCACTCCGGCATTCCATCCACCCAGTTGGAAATGCGGTTTATTGGCATTACCGAATAAGCTGTTTTCAACATGTGGAATGACCGGTCCAATACCCGCCTTCCCTAAAAACTGAAGCCTTAACTTCTCATCTTTCGTTGAGAACAGGTTTTGACTCTTCACCAAATTAAACAATAAAAAATTAGCTCCATTATTCAGGAAATAATAAAAGCCGTCATCCTTAGCAAAGCTGACCGCCGTATCTACTACCTTCCCGTTCAGCTTCCCCCTGATAACTGCATCCTGCCCTTCCTCCACTACATATTTGGTATGATCAAAATTGATCTCAATTCCCCAGCCTTTTTCCTGGTTAAAAAAATAACCCAACCGATAGTTATATTGAGGAATGGTTAACCCTTTTTTAAAAAGTTGCTGATCCCAACCTACCCGGTCGTGCGCTTTAATTCGTGTAAACGTATAGTCGTTATTTAATCCCGGCTGCTTAATATGCAGATTGCTGCGGGTATACCATTCGGTGTTATATCCCCATGAAAAATACAAATCTCCCCTTTTTGTGCTGCTATTTTGGGCGTTGACCTTGAAAACAGAAAAAATAAATCCCAAAACAAACAAACAAAACACCGGTTTTTTCATACGAAATCTTCCCCTATTTTATATTGTGATTTTAAAAAAAGTATAGCATCAGCATTCCGGCGCAAAATTAACGGAATCGCTATAAACTCTCCTGTCTTTTGTCTGATTAACGAAAGTAGTCAGCAAACGGGTAAATATGATCCGTGTTGAGATAATCCACCTGCAGCCTCATGAATACCTGCCAGGTGTGTAAATTATCAGGACAACCCCAAAAACGAATTTGCCTGTTAAGATTGTGAGCCTTTTGAATCAAACCGGTTAACGCCTTTTGCTCTTCAATGGAAATTTTACCCTTTCCGTTCCATGAAGAATATTTTCTGAAGTTATCACTAAACAATCCGATTCGGTCAATATGCCGGATGTGCCCGGGGTTATTGATATTTCCATCAAAGTAAATATAGGGAGGATAGCTGTCAAAATCGGCAGGAGCAGGCTGATTACCGGTGATCACAAACTGGACACCTCTGTTGGTTGTTAATAAAGGATGGTTTTCTATAATTTCAATTACTTTTTTAAGTGTCGGAATAGCCGGCGTTTTTAGGTCAATCAGCAACAACACTTTTCGGGAGCTGTCTTTTTGCAATGACAGAGACTTAACCAGCGGTTGAATATAATCGCGTTCAAAATATAAAGGCTTTTCAAAAATATCTTGACGATTGTGCCCAACAAATAAGGTATCGCCTTCCAAAATAACATCTGCCTCTATTGAGCCCAAGCCGAGGTTGTAGGCTTCCGTAAAAGGAATATTATGTTCATAGTCATTATGTGCGTGTCCGTTTGCAACCGAATATCGAATGGACTGACCATAACCCGAAAACAAAAAGAGTCCGCAGACTGCGACCAAAATAAGTTGCCGAATAAAAAAAATAGCTTTCATAACTACCTGTAACAAAAGGAATGTCAATATTCTATTATTCAAAAGTAAAGAGTTTAGGTAGCTCAGCAGCCTAAAATGCCAACCATTTGTACTTTGCATGAACCGTTCATACTTCTGTCTTTCAGCGCCAATTTTGGGCTATTTCTTATAGAACGCAGTACCATATTAGGTCTTAGCCTATATCATCTACTATTCAGTGACCACTACTAAAAAATATTTAGTACTAGGTATTGCATAATACATAAAAACTATCTATTTTTGTCTTATAAAATATTTCTAACACTACTTTTTCGAGGAACGGAGTAGTCAAACAGGAGAAATTATGAATATCGAGAACACGCAGAGTCAAATGCGAAAAGGCATTTTAGAGTTCTGCATCCTGTCAATTATAAAAAGAGGAGAGGCTTATCCAAGCGATATCATTTCCGAAATGAAACAGGCTAATCTCTATATTTTAGAAGGCACCCTCTATCCGCTGCTTACCCGGTTAAAAAACGCGGATCTGTTAAATTACCGTTGGGTGGAAAGCACAGGAGGCCCTCCGAGGAAATATTTTTCGCTAACGGACAAAGGAGCCCAATTTTTTGCGGAACTCCAGACAACATGGGATGAATTGGCCAATGCTGTCCATACTTTAACCGGAGACAATCAGCAGGAGTCTTCTGCCGACACAACTTCTAATAATCAATAATACACTTCAAAATGAAAAAGGTTATCAATATAAATTTTCAGGGAAGGGTGATCCCGATAGAAGACTCTGCCTATGAAATACTGAAGCAGTATGTGGAGAGCCTCCGTCACTATTTTGAACGTGAGGAAGGCCGGGAGGAGATCATCAATGATATTGAAAATCGTATTGCCGAGTTGTTTGAAGAAAAAATCAAAAAAGGCACCGCGTGCATTACTGATGCAGACCTGCAGGCGGTGATGGGCAGCATGGGGCGACCCGAAGACTTCGAACAGGAAGAGATAGCGTTCAATTCGGAAAAGAGCGCAAACTCAGGAGCGGGTCAGTCAACTCAATCATCCGCTTCTGACGACAACACGGCGCCCCGAAAATTATTTCGGGCTGAAAACGACAAGGTTTTGGGTGGAGTCTGTGCCGGGCTGGCTATTTACTTTAAAATAGATCCTGCTATTGTGCGTATCATTTTTGCCCTTATTGCTTTTGGGGGATTGGGCTTCGGCTTCTTATTATACATCATCTTATGGATTATTATTCCTTCCCGGCCGCTACAGTTAAATGTACGCAAGCGGCTATACCGTGATCCTGACAATAAGATGATAGGCGGTGTAGCGGGTGGTCTGGCAGCCTATTTCAACGTGGATACCTGGATTCCAAGATTAATCTTTCTCGTACCTTTTATTCTGAGTGTGATGCCCAATATCTTTAATGGTATCTGGTGGCACTGGGGAGGTCCCTGGTTTGCGTTCAGTGGATTGGGTGGCACTTTCTTTTTCACTTATATCATATTGTGGATTGTACTGCCTTCTGCAGTAACGGCCAGCGAAAAATTGGAGATGCGGGGTGAGAAAATTGACCTGGAGAGTATAAAACATACCGTGCAGGAAGAGTTGCAAAACATCAAAGGGCGGGCTGAAAAAGCAGCCGGTGAATTCCAGGAAAAGGCCAAAGAAATGGGCAGGGAGATCAGTGATACCATTCGGCAGAAATCCCAGTCTTTTTCAGCGGAAGCGGCCCCATTAGCCCGCAAAACCGGTACCGGTATCGGCCATGCAATCGGCGTATTATTTAAAGCCTTCTTCCTGTTCATCGCCGGCATCATTGCCTTTAGCTTGCTTATCGTATTGATAGGCCTGGTGTACGTTGGTTTCGGACTGTTTCCCTTAAACGCCTTTTTGTTAGACAGCGTTTGGGGAAACCTGCTTGCCTGGAGCGTACTTACGTTGTTCTTAGGTGTACCCATCATCGCTTTCATCGTTTGGCTGTTCAAGCGCCTTTTGCGAATCAAATCGTCCCGCCCCTATTTAGGTTATGCTTTTGCCAGTCTCTGGATTATCGGACTCATCAGTGTCTTTCTGCTCATCGCTAATGTTAGCGGGCATTTCAGGGCGGAAACGGATGTTTCGGAACAGTTTCCGGTAGCACAGCCATCTTCGGATAATCTGATTGTAAAACTATCCCAGCATAAAGTCGGCTATTACAGTAGTGACTGGTTTAACGGATTTGGCCCTTTGATGTCTATGAACCAGGATAGTATGTTATTGAATAATGTAAAGATTAAGCTTATAAAAAGCCCCGATTCCCTTTATCACATCGAAACGGTAAAACTATCAAAGGGCAAAACACCGTTCATTGCGGAACATAATGCTTCCTTAATACAATTTCCGCTGATCCAAAACGACAGCGTGATTACGTTGCCCAAAGGATTCTCCATAACCAACAAAGAAAAATTCCGTAATCAAAAAGTAATGGTGGTCATCGAAATACCCGTTGGGAAAAAGATTCTGATAGACCATAGTATAAATTGGTTTGACTGGTTCAACCTGGAAGTCGGCAGCAGAAGGATAAGAAATAGAGACACAGATGAAAAATGGAATAACGGCTATTCCTGGCGCACCAATATCCTGTATATCATGACAAACGACGGATTAAGGAAAATCGACACCTCATCTGTGAACGAAGTGGAACAACAAAAATCGGGAAAATATACCCGGCTCAGATATCGGTCGCCAAAAGACAAAACTCACGCGGGTAATAGCATGAAGCCAGATAGTTCCCCTTCCCCTAATACGCTAAAACGTCGTGAGGAAGTTCTGTCTCCGGCACCTGTTGAGAATGCATCGTCCCGAATTTCGCTCCATACCAATACTGTGAAAGCCATAAAATCAAACCTGATGCAACATTTATACAGTCCGTTTCACTTTTTGACCGGACTGCAATAAACACCGGAAACGGTCAGGGGAAAGTCTTCAAAAATCTTATCTCCAGGATGATGGTATTACTATTGAATTTTCGTACATTTTACCAAAATTTCAATAATGAGTTTCATCGTTCGTTTATTGGTGACAGGCGGAGTCGCCTATGGATTAGCCTACATACTTAAAGGAATTCATATCGCGTCTTACTGGACTGCCCTCCTGTTTGCTTTAGTGCTTGCAATCGTTAATTTTCTAATCCGGCCTTTATTTGTAATCCTTACCATTCCACTTACTATCATTACGCTGGGACTTTTTCTATTCATTGTCAATGCCCTTATGGTACTCCTGGCTTCTAAAATAGTAGATGGCATCAAAATTGACGGGTTTTGGTGGGCTTTATTGTTCAGCCTGCTCCTTTCCATAGCCTCTTCTGTTTTGTTCAGCAACAACAACGGACTATAATATAAAATACCTGCTCCGGGAATATCATAAGGTAGCTGCTGGTTACGTTTAAACCTAAAACGTAACCGTCATCAGAAAGCATAGATACCATTTTGACAAACCGGCCTATTATAAAAAACCAATAGGTTTGCATATGCGCTTTGATCAGAGGAACTTTTCAGGAAATCAGTTAGAGCAATTCTACCGGCAGCTATTGTTGCCCCGGATGATTGAAGAAAAAATGTTGCTTTTACTTCGACAGGGTAAAATATCGAAATGGTTCAGTGGTATTGGTCAGGAAGCCATTGCCGTGGGCGCTTCTATGGCTATGCAGGAAGATGAATGGATATTGCCTTTACACCGGAACCTGGGTGTGTTTACTACCCGCAATATTTCACTAAGCAAACTTTATCAACAATGGCAGGGCTCCTGCGGAGGGTTTACAAAGGGGCGGGACCGGAGTTTCCATTTTGGAAGCAAAGCACATCATATCTGTGGCATGATTTCGCATCTTGGCGCTCAATTGCCGGTTGCAGACGGGATAGCCCTGGCTCACCAGTTGAGTGGTGAAGAAAAGGCTGTGCTGGCATTTTGCGGAGAAGGCGCCACCAGCGAAGGCGACTTTCATGAAGCGCTGAATCTTGCTTCAGTATGGAACCTCCCAGTTATCTTTCTGATGGAGAATAATGGCTATGCGCTGAGCACCCCTACTACGGAGCAATTCCGAAACGAGTCTATTATTGACAAAGCGAAGGGGTATGGAATGGAGGGAGTACAAATTGACGGCAATAATATCCTTTCCGTCTTTGACACCATCCGCGGAGTACGCGAATATTGTATCGAAAGAAAAAGGCCCTACCTCGTGGAATGCATCACGTTTCGCGTGCGCGGGCACGAAGAGTCCAGCGGTACAAAATATATTCCCGATGAATTAATAGCCGAATGGAAAGACAAAGACCCCATCCATAATTTTGAGACCTGGTTGCTTCAGCAATCCATCCTGACCACTACAGATATTGAAAGTATCAAAACAGAATGCAAGCACTATATTGAATCCGAAATAGAAGAGGCGCAGAGGGCGGCCGAAGTAAATACGATTGTCTCGGAAGAGGAAGAATACGCTGATATTTATGCCCGGAGTACCGGTTTTGGTGGTTTTACTACTGCCATAATAGATAATGATGCCTCTTTAGAAGATTCCCGTTTTAATGTTCGGGAAATACGTCTCGTGGATGCCATCTCTGAAGGCATTTATCAGAGCATGCTGACCCACGACAACCTTATTTTGATGGGTCAGGATATTGCCGAATACGGAGGCGTATTCAAGGTAACCGAAGGACTCGTAAACAAATTCGGTAAGGAAAGAATACGCAATACGCCTTTATGTGAAAGCGCCGTAATAGGCGCTGCGCTTGGATTAAGCACCGGTGGCTATAAAAGTATGGTGGAAATGCAGTTTAGTGATTTCGTCACCGAAGGATTTAACCAGATTGTAAACAACCTCGCCAAGTCGCACTACCGGTGGGGGCAAAATGCAGATGTGGTAATCCGTATGCCAACGGGCGCCGGTGTGAACGCAGGTCCTTTCCATTCTCAGAGTACAGAGGCGTGGTTTGCGCACGTTCCGGGACTAAAGATTGTTTATCCCTGCACACCCATGGATGCTAAAGGACTGTTGATGGCAGCCGTTAATGATCTAAACCCCGTATTGTTCTTTGAACATAAGGCTTTGTACCGCAGCATTTCAGGCCCGGTACCCGAAGAACAATATGAAATACCCATCGGGAAAGCCAAATGGGTGGAAGAAGGCGAAGACATATCCGTCATAACATACGGAGCGGGCGTTCATTGGGCGCTGGACTATGCAGGAAAACATACCCACCTGTCATTAGATATTCTTGATCTGCGTACTTTATTGCCATTGGATTATGAGGCTATCCGCCAATCCGTTTCCCGTACCGGAAGGGTATTGGTTTTACACGAGGATACTTTGACAGGCGGCATCGGAGCCGAAATTACCGCCTGGATATCGGAACACTGCTTCTCCCAATTAGACGCTCCCGTAATGAGATGTGCGTCATTGGATACTCCCGTACCTTTTAATGCTCAGTTAGAAAAGAATTTCCTCGCCAATTCCAGGTTGCACCAGTACGTACGATGGCTAATGGAATACTAACGCTCAAAAGATAAACTGCAATATGTGCTGATCGTTATAAATCCGCTACCTGCATATAAATTTATTTCTTAATTTCATAATTCACCTCAAAACCAGCCATCATGAAATATCCAAACCGGGTCGTTAAAGAAGGTGAAACCAATGCGTCCGTTGTAAGTGTTGGACTGCCGCCGGGTAATTACTGGTGTGCCACTTTTGTTTACTGGTGCTTTGACCAGGCTTGTACGAAATTGCAGCGGAGAAACCCACTAACCAGAACCGGGCAGGTGATGACACACTGGAATAAAACTACGGGCAAAAAGATCCTGGTTTCCGATGCAGTTAACAGACCCTCTTTAGTTCGCCCGGGCCAGATTTTTATGATGAACACCGGGGGCAGTTCAGGTCATACCGGTCTCGTGGAAAAAGTAGAGGGCGGGTT
>JACFNM010000589.1 GCA_019454915.1 Chitinophagaceae bacterium | reverse complement strand
TCCTGTATCAAAATGCTTTCTGTACGGCGCCCGTTTGTGCGCCTGCCCGTTCTACGCTGATAACCGGTATGTACCCCACAACAACGGGTACCGAAAATATGCGGAGTCTTTTTCCTATCCCCGAATTCATCAAATTCTTTCCCCGGTATTTACGGGAAGCAGGTTATTACACCTCTAATAATGCAAAGAAAGATTACAATACCATAGACCAGGTTTACGCCTGGGATGAATCCGGTAATACGGCTACCTATAAGAACCGGAAACCAAACCAGCCCTTCTTTGCCGTCTTCAACATCGGTACAAGCCATGAAAGTTCCATACATCATTACATCAGCGATCTGAGACACAGCCCGGAAGCAGTAACTATTCCGGCTTATCAACCACCAACATCCGAAATGAAGCACGACTGGGCGCAGTATTACGATAAGTTAGAAGATATGGATAAGGAAGTCGGCGCGTTTCTAAAGGAGCTTGACGAAAACGGACTTTCTGAAAATACCATTGTATTTTATTTCGGCGACAATGGCGGTGTTTTACCCCGAAGCAAACGGTTTATGTACGAGTCCGGACTTCATATTCCACTGATTATCCGTATTCCAAAAAAATATGCCCATCTTGCTTCCAACACCAACGGTACCCAAACAGACCGGGTGATAACCTTTGTTGATTTTGCGCCCACTGTACTGAGCCTGGCAGGAGTCAAAATCCCCGACTATATGCAGGGACATGCTTTCCTCGGAAAACAGCAAGCGAAGGAACAGGACTATGGATTTTCTTCCAGGGGAAGGATGGATGAACGTATTGATCTTATAAGATCGGTGAGAAATAAAAGGTATCGTTATATACGTAACTATTATCCACATAAAATATACGCCCAGTATATCGAATATTTATGGAGAGCGCCCTCTATGAGATCCTGGGATTCCGTTTACAGAGCCGGGACCTTAAACGAGGTACAGTCCCGTTTCTTTAATTCCAAGCCGGTAGAAGAACTATTCGATTGTGAAAAGGATCCCGATAATATATTCAACCTGGCAGAAAGGGAAGAATACCGTGATCTCCTCCAGCAAATGCGCGGCATTACTCAGGACTGGATGATATCAACCCGGGATGCCGGATTTATTCCGGAAGCCAGAAGAGAAGAGATATCGAAAACAACCACCATCTACGGATATACCCACTCGCCCTCCTACCCTATTGAAAGAATAGTGGAAACCGCCAATATGGCCTCGTCAAAGAACAGTCAGTTCCTGGATAAATTGATCGATCGGTTACAAGACAAGGATCCGGATATAAGATACTGGGCAGCTACCGGTTGTGTCATCTTAGGACGAGAAGCGATGAAAGCTAAAAGACACCTGCACATTGTATTAACCGATAAGGAATCCGCCGTTCGGATAGCAGCAGCGGAAGCCCTGTATATTTTCGGTGATAAAAAAGAATCCATCCGCGTGCTGAAAAGAGTATTAAGGACGGATAACCTGATGGCTCGTGTACAGGCGCTGAATGTATTGGAGCTGGCTGATGAAAAAGAGTTGACTGGGGTTGTCCCGGATTTACGGTTCATCATACAAGAGAAACACCCTGGTTTCGATTACGATGTAAGAGCAGCCGCATGGCTGATGAGCAAAGTCTCACAGCATTCTCCCGAGCGCAGGACGGAAAAATAAGAAACTGACTGGCTGGCTTACGAAACAGTTCTTGGTGGTGTTGCAAATGCCGGCTTGTTCGTCGGGGTCTCACTGCCGCTATTCGTCTCCGG
>JACFNM010000588.1:1252-1774 GCA_019454915.1 Chitinophagaceae bacterium | reverse complement strand
AATCGCGGACAGCCCCAATTGTTGCTTTTAATCAGGCAGGGATTGTGGCTGTTACTATACGTGCCATAACGACTTCTTTCTATAAGCTCGCTGATTAAAATGATAGGGCAACCCAGTTTTTTCAAAAAGTGTTGATTAAATTTTTTATTTTCATTAATCAAAAATTGAATTGACGATTCCTTTCAGAAATGATTCAATATTCATATTTCGGGAAGATTGTTCTGTTCCTGTGTATTTTGATTGCAGGTCATGGAAGATTATATAGCCAGCATGCGTACGATGTCCTCAGAGATTGGATTCAATTTAGTGATGCCCCTGATGCGCTGTATCATACTTTGTCGGCGCACGCTTTTGAACAGTTAGATCAACGTGAAAGTAAAATAGCTGCTATCCGTTCTTTAGATGGCTGGGAGCAAAGACAGCGAGAGATAAAGAAAGAATTGTTTGATATCGTGGGACCTTTCCCGGAAAAGACGCCCCTGAATGCGAAGATTGTCCGGAAGATTAAGAAAAAAGAGTTTA
>JACFNM010000588.1:0-1242 GCA_019454915.1 Chitinophagaceae bacterium | reverse complement strand
GTTTACGGTTGAGAATATCATTTTTGAATCGCAACCGGGTTTTTATGTAACGTCGTCGCTCTTTATTCCAAACGGGATCAAACGAAAAGCGCCGGCTATCCTGGACGTGATAGGACATTCTTTGAAATCCTATCGAAGAGATATTTACCAGCATGAGATTTTAAATCTGGTGCATAAGGGATTTATCGTCATGGCGATTGATCCGGTGGGGCAGGGAGAACGGCTTCAATATTATAATAAGGAAACCGGCGAAACGAATTTAGGAGCTACAACGAGAGAGCACTCCTACGTTGGGGCGCAGGCCTTTATTACCGGAAGTTCTCTGGCAAAGTATGAGATATGGGATGGTATCCGCGCTATTGATTATCTTTTTACCAGAAAGGAAGTAGATACCACCAGGCTGGGAGTTACAGGACTATCGGGTGGAGGAACTCAGTCTGCCTATCTTGCTGCTTTTGATGAGCGTATTTATGCCGCCGCTCCCTCGAATTATATTACCAGCTACAGAAGATTGTTACAGTCCATTGGTCCACAGGATGCAGAACAGAACCTTTTTCATCAGATCGCGCGTGGTTTGGATCATGCCGATTTTTTAGAAGTAAGAGCTCCCAAACCTACGCTGATGATTACCACGACGAGGGATTTCTTTTCTATACAGGGCGCGAGAGAAACGGCAAAAGAGGTAAGTCGTGTGTTTGAGGCTTACGGAAAAGGAGAGCATTTTACGATGGCGGAGGATGATTCGGGTCATTCCTTCACCAAAAAGAACAATGAAGCGATGTATGCCTTCTTTCAGAAATACCTGAGCAACCCGGGCGACTCCACGGATTGGGATATTGAACCCTTACCGGAAGAAGAGTTGCGGGTAACGGCAACAGGGCAATTGTCCACCTCCTTTGAGTCATTGGAAACCGTTCATTCTCTGAATTTGAAAGAGGCAGAGCAGAAGATGCAGGCTTTAAAGAAATTAAGACAACAACCACGCGAATTCTACAGATCCTCGGTTTTGCGTGCAGCAAAGCAATTAAGTGGATACCGGGATCCGGATGATTATTATAAACCTGTTTTTACAGGGCGGTTTCAGAAAGAAGGCTATGTTATAGAAAAATATTTTGTCAAAGGAAGTGGTGATTATGTACTTCCTTACTTATTATTCGTACCGGAGAAGCAAAATGGGAAAGGCGTTGTTTGTGTACACCCCAAAGGCAAATCGGCTGTGGCAGATAGTGGTTATGCGGAGGC
>JACFNM010000056.1:2671-16313 GCA_019454915.1 Chitinophagaceae bacterium | reverse complement strand
CGTCATACCTGTATTTTTACAATGTACACTAATCGCGCAAATGTAAGCCGGTATTTTAATCTTTGGATAAAGGGCTATGTACTCGCCCGCCAATCCTTATCAGTAGATGAAAAACTAAACCCGCTCAAATTGCAAACGATCGGGATATCGTGGTCAGATTAAGTCCCATTCTTTTCGCGGCTTCCTGTGAAGCAGGGCATTAGCTTCCTTATCTCCTATGAATTTTTCTTTTTTGGCATTCCATTGTAAGGGGCGTCCCAGGCGATAAGAAATCATTCCCAGATACATCGGTAGCGCCATTTGTCGCGCATAAACCAGATTGGATTCGGGTTGAGTTCTTGTTTTTACGGCATCTACAAAGTTCTGCTGATGACCCGGTGAACGTGGAATGCTTTGAGGCACTTCCGGCAGGTCTGTCGTCGTTTCTCCGTTGATCGTAATTAAACGGGTGCCGTAATCACAAAGCAGGGTGCCCTTGTCTCCTTCAAAATAAGCGCCAATCCCTTTACCCTGCGCTCCGGGTACATCGGGCGTCTCCGTCGTCCAGTGGATATCCAACCCGTCAAAAGCATAATCCACATCAATCCACAAAGGAGCATCGGCAATGCTGTTGGGTATAGCACCTCCCCTGGCGTTGATATGCTTCAATCCTTTCGGTTTTAATGACCAGAAAACGATGTCTGCAATGTGACACCAGAAATCGGCAAAGGTGCCTCCCGAATAATCGAGAAAGTAACGATACGTGAAATGGCATTTAGCAGGAATATAATCCACGTAGGGTGCGGGGCCCAACCACATATCCCAGTTGAGCGTGGCCGGAACCGGTTCGGGAACGGTAGACCCTAATTCCGGCGCCGATGCATTTTTCCATAGGCGAACTTTATTCACCTTTCCTATGGCGCCCGACTGAATAATTTCCGCCACGCGGTGGTAATTATCTCCTGCATGAATTTGGGTACCCATTTGGAATACCCGGTTATAGCGGTTCAAATTCTTCAGCATAATCTGCCCTTCGCGTACGTCGTAAGAAAGCGGCTTTTCTCCGTACACATCCTTCCCCGCCTGAAAAGCTAAGGTCGCGATGGTGGCATGCCAATGATCGGGCGTGGCACAGGTGATGGCATCAATATCTTTACGTTCAAGAATACGCCGGAAATCACCATAAGTATCAGCCCGGCTGTCCGGACGGAGGGTTTGAAGATTCTTCAACGTATCAGCCAAATGATTCTCATCCACATCACACAAGGCCACGATGTCCACCTCGGGAATCGCTGCAAACCATTTCAAATGATTATTACCCATTCCTCCCAGACCTATATGTGCAATACGTAACTTATCGCTGGGAGCTACCTTACTATATAAAGAGGGAAGAATGGCAAAACCGGCGGTGCCCAGGGCTGCCGTTTTTATAAACTGCCTTCTGCTTTGAGGATGAGACATGACGAACTATTTATTTGAAATGAAGGAATCAAAATTTATCTAAACTTAAGAAAGAAATAGGTAAGAATATGTTTATTCGTAAAAAATTTAAGCAGGTATTTCCGGGCGAATTGTGTAGGATCGGAAACCCAAGTGGAAGAAGATGTCACTGCAGTTAATTAGCGTCGAAACAATGTTTCCCTTTATCTCATGGCGGTGTCTCACCCGCAGAAAATTGTGGACAGGCTGGACTCGGTATCCTTCGCCCACATAACGTCCAGTCCCGTACCGGCTCTCGGCTTGAAAGAAAATCTATGCGTAGCTATATTTTAGTCCGCCCTATTCCGCCGTGGAGGGAATCAACTCCATTTGTTGCATCCAGTACAGGCATCTGCCAAACCATTCATCAAAGGAAGGAGCGGTCAAAAAGCCGTGTTCACCTTTGGCATAAATATGTAGTCCGGCGCTTACGCCATTGCGTTGAAGAGCAGAATAAAAAGCGAGGCTGTTGGTCACCGGCACAACAACATCGGTGTTAGCGTGTACCAGAAAAGCAGGAGGTGTTGTCTTGTTAACGTGCAATTCGTTGGAAAACCGGCGGATCTGTTCATCTGTGATGCCATCGCCCAGTAGATTTTGACGCGAACCGGTATGTCCGATGCTGTCGGTAAAACTGATCACCGGGTTGATGAGCAGCATAAAATCAGGACGGAGACTCACGGCTCCTGTATTGTCAATTAATGCTTCATCGTAATGAGTACCTGCGGTGGCGGCTAAGTGACCTCCCGCAGAAAATCCCATGATGCCGATTTTCTGTGGATCAATATGCCATTGAGTCGCTCCCTGACGAACGATTTGAATCGCGCGCTGCGCATCCTGCAAAGGACCGATGGATGGGTCCTTCATTGTTTTGCCTGACGGAAGCCTGTACTTTAACACAAAAGCCGTTATCCCCAACTGGTTGAAAATACGGGCTACATCGCTCCCCTCACGTTTGGTGAGCAACACGTGATACCCGCCACCGGGACAAATAATAACAGCCGTGCCGTTTGACTTGTCTTTCGGCGGAAGGAACACAGTAAGTGTTGGAACGGATACCCTGAACGTAAGTGAATCTACCTGGTCATTGGCTTCCTTATACTCTTCACTGACAGCGCCTGTTGCATTTGGAATATTGCCGGCATATAAAGGAATCTCCTGCTGCGCAAAACAAAAATGTCCTGCCAATATAAAAACTAACGCAAAACGGTATAACATATCGGTACCTATTATTTTCTTATTGCCCTCTAAAAGATTGCCGGCCCCGAAACCTGCAACCTTTACCTGCGTAGGTGGTGAATGCAGTATTCTTTCATTTCCTTCCTTCTACCACTTTTATCACCCCCTGCATCGTTTGCCAGTGCCCCGGAAAAGAGCAGATAAAAGGATATTCACCCGGCTTACCGGGCGCCCTGAAATCAAGCCTGAAAGTTTTCCCACTGTTTATAAGCGGAGTGGCAAATAACACTTCCGGAATAGCGGGAACGAAATTTTTCTCATAACCGTCTCTCTGAGCAGCCATCGCTTCTGCCGCCATGCCTGCTTTTTCGGCGCTGCCCGGCTTGAGGATCACCACATTATGCGGCATGCCATCAGTGTTTTCGAAGATCAGCGCGATCTCACTTCCGGCGGTAACGGTAACGGAAGTTTTATCGAAAGCCATCCGGCCGGGCACGGCGGTCAGGCGAACCACTGTTTTTCCGGGGATGGAGACTTCCGCAGTTTTCATTTCTTCAGCAAGCGTATCGAGACTTTTTCGGAAAGTCGTTACGGCTATCACGTCCTTCAACTCTTCATAGTCCCGATCGCTAAGCGCCTGGTAAGCATATCTCGTCCATGCAGGATCGTCGGTGACAAAACCCGGCATCTGTAATTCCTTTTCATTGGAAAGTGAACCCAACAAGCGGCGGGCCTTTTCCGGGTCATTGGCCAGGAACTGCTTGTTTTCCTTAAACATCGCCATCCACACGGGCTGCAAATGCCTGAAAGATTGTTGTAAGGCGTAGTCAATATAATAATCTGTCGGTAGTGATGTTGCTTCCAGCAAGGCGTTAACCGCCTTCTCCGTGTTAAAATGACTTAGCGAAACGATAGCCTGTAATCTTACATTGGCTGAACTATCTTGCGACAGACCAATCAGCCTGTCTTCGGCATCTTTTATGGCATCTCTCCAGTAAAACAAAACTCTTGTGGCGGCTGTTCTTATATGCGGGCCTTTGCTTTTCAGTAATTCATTCAGCAATGTTTCATTGGGGTGGTTGAACTGCTGGTATATCCATAAAGCTTCTAACCTGTTTTGCTCATCATCTTTATCATTAGCATCCAGTGCGGCGACCCATTTTTGCAGAGCGGGAATCACCGTTTCAGCGGGCAATTGCCGGAGCTGTGTGCGAACCCTGTACCGCAGTCTGTTTTCGTATGCTTTAAGCTGGTCAAGCAGTTGGGTTGTGGAAAGTTTGGTAAGATCAACAACCGGCGACAGCTTCTTGCTTTTATAAGTAATACGCCATATCCGGCCATGCGTATGATCACGTAGCGGATCACGCAATGCCCTTTCGCCGTGATTGATGATGGGATTATACCAGTCTGCCACATACAAAGCGCCATCTGGGCCAAACTGCAGATCGACGGGACGGAAGTTGGGATCGGTGGATTGCAGGAGCGGCGCTACTTCATGAGCGATGATGCCGCTGCCGTCTTCGTGTATACGATGCTGTTTGATACCCTGGAAACCGATGAAGGTATTGAACAGCACGTTTCCCTGGATTTCATCGGGGAAGTTGTTGCTGGAAACGATCTCCGTTCCACAGGTCTTGGGTTTTGCAGCCGATGTTAAAAAATCTTTCATGCCTGATAATTTCAACGGATAGCGGGTGGCTGTCGTAAGCGGCGGCGCAAAATAATTCATCCCGGTAGAGACGTCGCTGATGATTTGAATTCCGTTGCGGGTAAATACATTTCCCCAGGGATTAGCGTAAGGATAAGAAACATACGGTTCTAATTTTTGCGTAAGCGGCTCAAAGCGCCACGTAATACCGTAGTCACCCCGTTGCGGACCATAAGGCGTCTCCACCTGCGAGTGTAAAAAAGTGCCCGTATGCCAGTACAGCGCGCCATCAGGCCCCCAGGTATACGTGTCTATGGAATGATGTACGTCTTCTGTACCAAATCCGTGCAGGATGATCTCTTTCTGGTCTGCTTTTCCATCCCCGTCAGTATCTTTTAAGAACCAAATATTGGGCGGTTGTGATACATATACGCCTCCCCTGCCTATCTCCATACTGGTGGGCACGTATAAGCTGTCCGCAAAAATGGTTTCTTTATCGGCCACACCATCACCATTGCTGTCTTCGAGAATAATTATCTTATCATTCGGTTGTGCCCCCGGCAGGTATTGCGGATAAGAAGCCATATCGGCCACCCACAATCGCCCCTGCGGATCGAAGGTTATTTTTACCGGATTGGTGAGTGAAAAATCCACTTCAGATGCAAAAAGATTGATCTCAAATCCTTCCGGCAAAATGAACTGGCCGGTAGTTGGCTTTTTATGCGCGGCTTTATCTAACGGGGTGTACTGTATCGTATCATTCAATATTGCATCCGCTTGTATAAAATGAACCGCATCGTCGTTTTTACTCTGCGCCCACACCACGCTGTCTAAGCGGGTAACCATGGTATTTAACTTTGCCAGCTCCCCCGGATAAGAGATCGGACCGCCGGGCGGTTGCACCCAGGGCTCCTTGCGTCTGCCTACGATGTATTCGCTGTTGACTGCCCGGTACAGGTAAAAGAACTGCTGATTTTTCTGATCAATTATTTTTTTCAGGTTTGTGGTATAGTTATCGTCTGTCCAATTGGCAACGGGTAAAGCCAGTGATGCAGCCATTATTTCGCTTATGGCTTTGTATCCTGCATCGTTAAGGTGAATGCCGTTAATGGTAATGGAATCAGTGCCTGCTACCAGTTTCTTTGTAGACTCAAGAAGATTGATGAAAGGAATATTTAAGCTATTCGCCACTTCCCGCATGCCATTGGTATATAGTTGCAGGTTTCGATTATGGTCAGCTCCATCAGGTAAAAGTCCGCCCAGGTTTTCATGGGCAATCGGAGAAACAAGAATGATCTCCGGCTGCGTTTTTCCATTGTACTTTTGCTGCTGTAGATGCTGCAGGTTAGCAGCCAACTGCTGTTTAAAGCTGTTGAGGCTGTCGGGACCCTTAAACGCTTCATTCATGCCATAGCAGGCAAAAATAATGTCTGCTTTTACCCTGCTCAGGTATTCATCCTGCGAAGGGAAATTTAAGGGACGGGAACGGGTATTGATCTCATCGGCGCTCCATCCTAAGTTTCTTACGGTAAGATCACGATCGGGAAAGCTCTTATATAACAAGGGTTCGAAGTAATTATGAAATTGCAACCGTTCTGCAAAAGTGTTGCCGATAAATACAATATGTGACCCCGGTGAGGGATCAAGCGGATAAACCACTTTCGGGTCCGAAGAACAGGCGCTGATGAAAATCATCAAACCGACGGCGCTCCAACCGAATATAGCATCTGTGGTCTTCCTAATATTCATTCTGTATTTATTTAGGGGTATATTCACGCGATAGTTACCAGGCATTTAATTCCGCTTCCGTAAAGGCATGCCGCTTACCATTCCATTGTTTGCGCACTTTCATTACGTCATCCTTTGTGATGACAGAGGCATTATTACTCCAGTTTTTGCGGATAAAGCTCAGTACCTGCGCAATATCCTCTTCATTGTATTCATCATTACTCGCCAATCCCGGCATTTCCCCGCTGATTTCGGGATTCTGGTAAAGTTTACCATTGACCGTTACCGGCCCCACCAAACCATATAAAACAATAGCTATTAATTTTTTCTTATCCCCCGTCACCCACGAAGACTGGTTCAACGGAGGCGCGAGTGAAGCAATCCCATTTCCATCATTGCCATGGCAGGTCTTGCATATATTTTCATATACCCGGGCGCCCTGGGGAAATTTCTTAGTGAGCAATTCCGTATTCTTCTTGTATTCATTTTTGGTGATATCTTCCAACGTCTTTTCAAAGCGTTTGATGATTGCCAGGCTCGTATCGGCTTCAACAGCCTGTACTTTTTTGAAAAAAGCTTTTTCACGCTTTTCCAGATTGCTGATCAAGGCGTCTGCCACGTAAATATTATCGGGATATTTGCGGACAATATCCATCCATAGATCGTCGGCAACCGTTTCACTAAAAGGACGGATTGCCGCAAGTTGAAAAGCGAGATAAGGAGCCGTCAGCGTATCATTGGAGACCAGCATCTGTTTCATCGCTTCCGCAAACTGCCGGTAATTGACTTTGTTGATGACAGAAGAAGCGGCAGTAATGGCTTCCGCTCTCAACCTCCAGTCAGGATGTTTGAATAGCGGAACCAAATCTTCGTATTGTAAAACGCCGAGACCTTCGAGGGTCCAGATGATATGCGTAATCGTTACCGCGTCGTTCGATTCGTGCATTATCCTTCTCAAATCAGGCGCTATAGTGGTATACTTTCCATCCACCAACAATTGTTGGGCCCTATCCCTCACCCAACCGTTATCGTATTGAAGCAGATTGACTAATTCAATGGGAGATTGGGGCATCACCACCGGCCTGGCCGATTTCCCCCTGGGAACGATTTTATAGATACGTCCGCAATTCAAAGGATTGGACAATGACCTCTTTACAATTTCACTTTTCAGGTAGTCGGTAAGATAGGTGCGATGTTGTATAATCCCCCTGTACATATCCACCACATACATAGCTCCATCCGGCCCGTCATACAAACTAACAGGGCGGAAGCGCTCATCAATACTCGCTAAAAACTCCCTGCTTTCATAAGCCTGTCTCCCTACAGTAATATATCCTTTCTCCTCTATCAAATTTCTCTTAATAAGATTAGCCGACGGTTCCGCTACAAAAACATTTTCCGCGTATTCCGCGGGGAATAATCCTCCGCGATAAACCAGGGGACCACAGGCCGCAGTAAAGTGCACCAGCCTGGATTTATCATCCAATACGGCTTCCATATAGCCGCGGTTAACACCCGGCGTGGGACGAATAGGATATACCCGGTTGTCTTTCACCACGTCCACATTAAAGCCCGAAACAACACGCTGGTCAGCATTATCCGCACCCAGCCCCGGGAGAAAATAATCCCCGATCAAATTCTGAGAGTTATTGTTGTAATACAACCTGCCAAAGTCATCCTGGCTAATCCCCCATTGCCCTCGGAAATGGGTTCGTTCTATCAGCCAACGATTACCTTTTTTGCGATAACGTTTGGCTGACTTGGCGTTATAAATCCAGTTGTCCATCGCTCTCAGCAACCCGTTCGGCTGATGTTCCACATTTCCTCCCACTGTATAAGTGGAATCAACCAATGTTTTCTTTCCCGGCCGGTCATCGTGAATTTCGACAAACCATAAATTAGGCGGTTCCGCAAAAAGCAATCCGTCTTCAATAAAACATAAGGCGCGGGGTAACACGAGCGAATCCAAAAATACTTTCCGGCTATCCATGATTCCGTCTCCATCTTTGTCTTCCAGGATTACAATTTTGCCATCGGGAATATTCTCTCCCCTGCCGGCAGTATCCGGCATATAACTCGTCATCTCCAATGCCCAGATACGACCTTTCCCATCAAAAGTTAATGCTACCGGCGTTACGATAAACGGTTCTGACGCCACCAGTTTTACTTCAAATCCCTGTTCGGGTTGCATTGCTGCAATAGATTCTTCCGGCGATAAAACAGGCGACTCTTTGATGATTCGGCTTTGCGTAGCTTCATCTAACGACAACCCGTGAGGAGAACTATCTTCACCATTTTGGCAGCTTGAAAAATAGAATAAGGCGGTTACAATCGAAATAAAATAAAAATTCTTTTTATACATCGTGGCAGGATCCTTTCTAAACAAGTCTAATTAAGAATAATGAAAAAACATTCTTTCGCACGTTATGCAAAAGAATGTTTTTCTAAAGAATCAGGCAAACAGAATCTGACTATACTTCATTGGGAACTACGTAAGGAGGTCTGTAAACCCTCGTCAACAGTTCATCTGCTTCCGGATCGTTTGCAAACTTTTCCCTGTCCATATTACCGCCCATGAACTTAAGCCCTCTGTCCAGTCTGTATGAAATATTAGCGATTAGAGGAAGCGTTGACGAAAAGAAACCTTCGTTGATATCGCAATGCAGGATATCATTATTATCAGAACGGATGGCATCAACAAAATTAGCATAGTGCTCGGTGCCGCCCGGAGGCGTCAACGGATCCGGTATCTTTACGCTCTCTCCTTTCGAACCCGCAAAGGGCTTTTCCTCTCTTTTGCGAAATGCTTTCCAGGTACTCCCTTCCAGCTCCAGATACCCTTCTGTACCATAAAATATATTGCCTATCCGAATACCTAAACTGGACTCTGCATTCGAGTACCTTCCGCGTGTTTCAAATTCCAGTGTGGTACCATCTTTATATTTAAAAATAGAGGTCTGGGTATTAGGTGTTTCCTGGGCACATTCTTTGGGGTCAATTCCATAGATAGCGCCACTGGAAAAAACGGAAACGGGGTGTTCATTCTTATTTAATCCCCAGCGGGCGATATCAAACTGGTGCGGTCCCTGGTTTCCTGTATCGCCATTGCCGGTATCCCAAAACCAGTGCCAGTTATAATGACCTTTCTTTTCATTGTATGCGCGCCAGGTGGCGGGGCCGAGCCACATATCATAGTGCAGGGAAGCCGGCGGCGTTCCATCGGGCGTAATGCCAAAAGAATCGCGCGGCTTAATACATAAGCCTCTTGCCATAAATACGTCACCGATGCCTCCGCTATGCAAAAACTGCATGGCTTCACGTACATTTGCTATGGATCGGTTTTGAAATCCCACCTGCACTCTCCGGTTATATTTACGCGCGGCTTCAATCATTTTACGGCCCTCCCATACATCATGAGAAGCCGGCTTTTCAACATATACGTGCTTACCCGCCTGACAGGCCCAAATGGTACCCAATGCGTGCCAGTGATTTGGCGTTGCAAAAGATACGGCATCAATTTCCTTATCCTCAAACACTTTCCGCATGTCCCATTCAGAAATGGGCTTATCTCCCGTCTTGTCCGTAACCACTTTAGCCCTTGAAGCAAACCATTGTTCATCCACATCGCAAAGCGTTTTTATCCGAACATTCCGGCTCTTTTTTAAGGCACACCAACTGTTGATATGCGTTTGCCCCTGACCGTGAATACCAATTACGGCAATGTTTAATCGCTCATTGGCGCCCGGTATAGCCGCATAGGATTTGGCGCTCAGCCCCATAGCGCTGACACCAACACCCGCGCCGGCGAGTGCTGATTTCTTAAGGAATTCCCTCCGTGGATAATTTTTCTGCATCGTTATTGTATTTTAATTTAAACAAATTGTTTTAGTGAACTATCAAATTTCAGCTGCTGCCTTAACCCGCTTTTTTTATCATTTCTTTAAACACGGCCAACTGCTCCTTCATAGCCTGAACCCTGTCCTGCGGCTCGGTGCGTGCTTCTAACAGGATCCACCCGTTGTATTTCATCTTCGTAAATAAATTGAAAAGTTGCTGGTAAGGGTATTCTTCGGTATTCAACTCGCGCACATGCACCGTGTCTCCAAACCATTTTTTAACGGAATTAAAATTCTCCTCTAATCCCGGCGGCAACAGATCCTCGGGATTACTGTTCCAGCATATTTTTACGTTACGCTCGGTCACCTGGTCAAAAATAGCCTTCATATTGGGCAATTCCTGGGTTAGATGCCCGTGTACCTCAACTCTTACCAATTGCCCTAAATCTCTGGCAAACCTGCCTACTTCATTAAATGACCGCGCTATTTGGGCAATGGTCTTTTCTTTAGGAACAGATGCCGGTAAATCATTGGGCTTCACCTTGATCCCGGTAGCACCAATGTCTTTACACAACTGCAGGTATAATTTTGTTTGCTCAATATTTCTTCGTACTTCAGCCGGATCAGGGCTATGGTATTCAAAATTAGAGCCATAGCCAATACAGGTTACCGGGCTGTCTGCAAAACGCTTCTTCACCTCCGCCCTTTCCGCAGCCGAAAGATTAATCTCTACCTTATGCGCGTGCTGCGTCCTAAGTTCAACGCCCCATAATCCGGATTTCTCGCAATTAGCAATCAGGGTCGGCAGGTCCCAGTCCCTCCCCCATTGGTAAGTGACCAGCCCCAATTTCATCCGCGGGCCGGCATAGTTAAACCCACTCAACGTTCCTGCGGCAGCTAATCCCAGGCTCGCTCCGGCAGCGCTGCGAATAAAATCCCTGCGTGAAATATCTTTCATTTTTAAGTAAGTAGTTTATAGTACGAGTCAGTAAATTACGCTATAAAATATTTGTCTTAAAAAATCGCAGCGAAACAAAGACTGAAAGCAATATCTGTTTATAAGTATAGTAAAGATAAATTTCGAATAATTAACGCTAAGCGCACAGATGCTACCCAAAAGAATCTTTCTTTTTACTTTTTTGTTACGCTAAATGATTTTTTTATTTCTCATAATAAATGCCGTTATTCACGGTCAGCATGATAGAGACGGCTTTTATACTTCCATACCTTTTTTAAAAATTAAAGTTAAATGAAAAATAAATTAAAAATCGTAAAAACGCTGTTATCACTTACAACGCTGTTGTTCCTGCACCATTTCTCTTTCGGCCAGGAAATAACACTTGAGTTTGGTAAATCGAAAAGTTTACACTCAGTTCTTGCCGGGCCTCGCGACGAAGGAACTTCCCTGAAATGGATCAACGTCAATACGGATGAAGACACCTGGACGAAGAAAGGAGATATGCTCGTATGTAAAGGTTTGCCTATCGGGGTGATGAGAACTGAAAAACAATATGAGAACTTCATGTTGCACGTGGAGTGGAAACATCTCGAAGCGGGCGGCAATTCGGGCGTATTTGTATGGAGCAGTGCACGGCCCGGATCCGGCAGACTCCCTGATGGGGTGGAAGTGCAAATGCTGGAACTGGACTGGGTTAAGCTAAATCAACAAAACGGACAGGACGCGCCGATCGCCTACGTACATGGTGAGCTTTTTGGTGTGGGCGGTGTAACTACCGTGCCCGACAATCCCCGGGGAGAACGTAGTAAGTCTATAGAAAACCGATGCAAGGGAAAAGGCGAATGGAATACCTACGACGTGATATGCGTTGATGGAGTGATTAAGCTTTCTGTTAATGGAAAATTCGTAAATGGCATTTCAAAATCTTCACAGAAGAAAGGATATCTGTGCCTCGAATCCGAAGGCGCTCCCATCCATTTCCGAAACTTACAAATCATTGAGCTTCCGCCGGGCGTTACAGGCAATAGTCAGACTGCGCCAATATTTGAGGCGATTAGCCATTAATTGTTAACCTTTATTAACCTCTCATCCTCCAAATGTCACGTTACTGTGGGTACCTTTGAGGTCTCCGGCCTAAACCGGGTTAACTCAACGATAACCCTTTACTATAAAATGAAATCCAGGATTCTATTTATCGTTTTCTTATTTGCGTTTTCCATCTCAGGTATAGCCCAAACCAATCGAACCGTCAGGGGAAAGGTGTATGACAGCAGTCATGTTGCGCTAAGAGGCGCTACCGTGATGTTAATCAATGAAACCCGAAAGGATACCCTGGAGACGGTGACAAATGCAACGGGACAATTTGTTTTCTCCCGTGTTAATACCCGCATATTTACCCTGAAGATTACTAACGCGGGTTTGGAAGATTTTATAAAAACCTATGAAATTGAAGAAAGTAAACCGGATTTCAATATAGGCAGCGTGACGATGATGCCGGCTTATCAAACACTGCAGGAAGTAGTCATTACCCCTCCTCCTGTAGTGATAAAAGAAGACACGGTTGAATTCAGAGCGGATTCCTTTAAGGTGAAGCCCAATTCATCTGTGGAAGAACTGCTGAAAAAACTTCCGGGACTGGAAGTGGACAAGGATGGCAACATTACCACGCAGGGAAAAACGGTTTCAAAAATAAGGGTAAACGGAAAGGATTTCTTTGGCGGCGATCCCAAGGCGGCAACCCGTGAACTGCCCGCTGAAATCATAGATAAGGTTCAACTGGTAGATGACTATGGAGACCTTGCTGCCGTTTCGGGTATTAAGGATGGCGATCCGGATATAGTCATCAACCTGCAATTAAAGAAAGATAAAAACAGGGGGTATTTTGGAAGGGCCTCGGCGGGATACGGAACAGATAACCGCTACCAGGGAACGGTGGCTGCCAATGCCTTCGGCGAGAAATCACAATTTTCCGTTTTGGGTAATCTGAACAACATCAACCAGAATCTTTTTAACTTCAATGCCAACCCCGCCGGTGGTGGCGGTAACAGAGGCGGCGGTGCAGGAAGAGGCGGTGGTGGCGCCAGTGGCACTTCGGATACTAATGCTGATCAAAATGGGGTAACTGATAATAAATCTATAGGACTTAATTTTCGTACCGATTTTGAAGATAAGAAAGGCTCATTTTATGGCAGCTATAGTTTCGCCAACCGCAACACACTGATCCTGCGTGATGTGTCCCAGCAAAACTTTTTTGGCAATGGCACTTTCGTAAACAACAAAAACAGTCTCTCCGATAATATCAGTAACAATCACCGGGTAAACCTAAATCTCGAATACAATTTCGACTCATTGAATTACCTGAAGATAAGCCCCAACTTCTCGTACAGCTATGCTAACAACCGGGGCAATACAAACTTTGACTATTGGGAAAATAATTCTTTCAAAACGCTGGAAGGTTATAATGGTGATACCATTTTACGCCGCACACCCGATTTTAGCGGAAATCTGAGTTATAACCATCGCTTCAAAAAAAGAGGGCGGAATCTTTCGGTTTATGTGGGCATGGGCGCCTCCTCATCCGTGAGCGATGACGACAAAATCAACTATACCCGGGAGTTTTTGAAGGCAGGAGGATATACCGACACCTACCTGGATCAACTCATCAACCAGGATAACCGAAACCGCAATTACGGTATCCGCGCAACCTATAGCGAACCGGTTGCCGGCAACCGCTTCTTAGATATTAGTTATGGCTATAATTATTCCTATACACGGAATGACCGCAGTACATTCGACCTGGATGACATAAGCGGTCAAATGCATTTCAATGACAGC
>JACFNM010000056.1:0-2661 GCA_019454915.1 Chitinophagaceae bacterium | reverse complement strand
TAATTTCATCAACCAAAGCGCCGGTTTTAGCCTGCGCACCGTTAATAAAAAATATAATTACAGCGTTGGGCTGACCGTTCAACCCATGGAGATCAACGGTTATTCAATCACCAAAGACAGCGCCTATAGCCCCCAACGAAGAATCAGTGTAGCGCCTTCGGCACGGCTTTCCTATAATTTTTCACGAACGAGAAGGCTAAACATGAATTACAATGCCAATTATCAGCAACCGTCTTTCAGTCAGTTACAGCCGGTGAAAGACGCTTCCAATCCACAATACCAAACGCAGGGAAATCCCAACCTTAAGCCCGCGTTTAATCATAACTTCCGCGCATTCTTCAATAATTTCAATTACAACAGCGGTCGTACCATGTTTGTTGGAATGCGGGCAAATATGATCTTCAATCGTATCGTGAATAACAACATGCGAATTGACAGCAGCGGCGGTCAGTTAAGCATGCCCGAAAACGTGAACGGCAATTACAATCTGTCCGCTTTCTACAATTTCGCCGAGCCCTTTCAGAAGAGAAAATACGTAGTATCTTTCGGCGGTAACGTCAACTACAATCACGATGTGGGATTGGTGGACAGTAAGAAAAACATAGGCAACAATTGGGTGGCAACGCAGCGGGTTAATTTTGAATTCAACTACAAAGAATGGTTAGAGCTGAACTTCAGCGGCGCCTACAGCCTGAACTCCACCAAATACACGCTTTCCGGTAATGGAGACAGACTTGGCTCCAATGCATGGACTTTACGAAACAATATCCGAATTGATATACCGGGAGGACTCATCATGCGGTACGATGTCAACTACCTGATTAATAATGGGCTTGCCGCCGCGGTAAATGACAATCCTTTGCTTATGAACGCATCCCTGGAGAAAACCCTGTTCAAGA
Organism: Chitinophagaceae bacterium; assembly: GCA_019454915.1. Taxonomy (GTDB): domain Bacteria; phylum Bacteroidota; class Bacteroidia; order Chitinophagales; family Chitinophagaceae; genus Agriterribacter. The sequence continues at coordinate 1,762 of JACFNM010000056.1, read as the reverse complement.
AGAAAAATGGGTATTTGCGTCTGTCCGGATTCGATATATTAAATCAAAATACCAACATCGGCAGACAGGTAACCGGCAACTATATTATTGACAGCCGGACAAACCGAATCAGCCGCTATTTCATGCTCACCTTTTCCTATAAGCTGATGCACTTTAAGGGTAAGCAACCGCCACCCGATCAGAATAATATGCAAATGTGGCGTGGAAGAGGATTTCAGCATGAATAGAAAAAAAGCACCAGTTGAAGAATTCTCCAGTTTGAGATTCAGTACCGAACTCAACTGTAGCATCCACGATTCGTGGGCTTTTGTCTCCCGGCTGCTGACACCCGTAAACAGACTTTGGCTTATTCTTTTCCACATCCATATTGTTTTTTGCCTCATTTAAAATACCTTTGCGGTCATTTTAGGGTAATGGGTTGGGAACAGAACCTTTTATCTTTCTAACTAATTATCTATCAATTAATTAACTATCAACTATGGCGGGCGCATTAAAAGAGGTTCGCAACAGGATTAAGAGTGTGCAAAGTACGCAGCAGATAACCAAGGCGATGAAAATGGTTAGTGCAGCTAAATTGAGAAGGGCGCAGGATGCTATTATCCAGATGCGGCCTTACGCTAAGAAGCTCCAGGAAATGCTGAGTAACATTGTAAGCAATATTGATGGGGAGAGCAGTGGTTCGCTGGCGACAGAGCGCCCTGTAGAAAAAGTGCTGCTGATAGTCATTTCTTCCGACCGGGGTTTATGCGGCGCCTATAATGCCAATGTCATTAAAATGGCAAAATCGGTTGCGAAAGAAAAATACGCTGCACAACTGGCGAAGAAAAACGTAACCATCTGGCCTATCGGGAAAAAAGCTTTTGAATATTTTCACAAAGAGCAATTCCCGATTAATGAGAGCTACAAAGATACCCTGCAACAGATTTCTTTTGAACGTGTTCAACAAATTGCGCAGGATGCCATCGTCGCATTTACAAAAAAAGAATTTGATGCCGTAGAGGTGATTTACAGCGAGTTTAAAAATGCGGCCACTCAGGCTTTTACTGCAGAACGGTTTTTACCCATCCCCAAGGTTGAAAACAAAGACGCTAAAGCCACCAAGGCAGATTTTATCTTTGAACCCGATGAAGAGAGTTTGGTAGCGGAATTGATGCCTAAGATACTAAATACCCAGCTTTTCAAAGCCGTGCTGGATGCCAATGCCAGTGAACACGGAGCCCGGATGACGGCTATGGATAAAGCAAGTGAAAACGCAAACGAATTGTTGAAAGGACTTCGGATTTCCTATAACCGTGCAAGGCAGGCGGCGATCACTACGGAACTTACAGAAATCGTAAGTGGAGCGGCAGCACTGCAGGGTTAAGCAAATGGATGCATTCGATGTAATCTGCTAATTGGAATCTCATAGGCAGCCAACAGGTACGCATGGACATTTCACAAATTATATTACACATAGAGGCCCTGATATTTGCGAGCGAAAAGCCGTTGACAGCTTTAGAGCTGCTCGACCTCGTTAACAACGCCCTGGGATTTATAGAAGAACGGGCCACGCTGGATCAGGTAGAGTCCGCCATCGAAGGTATCCGGGAAAAATACGCCACAGAGTTCTATCCTTTTGAAATACGACAGAGCGGCGGCGGATGGCAATTCCTCACCAAGGGGGATTACCACAAAACCATTGCCCAGCTAAACGGCGATAAGTTTCTAAAGCGACTATCAGCCGCAGCCATGGAAACCCTGGCAATCATCGCTTACAAGCAAC
>JACFNM010000055.1 GCA_019454915.1 Chitinophagaceae bacterium | reverse complement strand
CGAATACGGCAGGTTATCAGTTCGATGCATTCGATTCCGATGGTAATCCGGCTACATCAGGCACAGGGTATGTTGCAGGTCCGGTAGTTTCCGACAACACACCTGATCTGAGGATTTTTGCCAATGACATCAGTTTCAGCGATAACAATCCGCAACCGGGAACATCCTTTACGATGACGGCAACGATAAGTAACAGCGCAAACGTTCCGGTAACAAATATTCCCATTAAGATATACGAGGATACCATTCTGATTGGCAGTACCACGCTGTCATCCGTACCCGCCAACGGATCAAATAGCTTCAATTATAATTTGAGCTTTGCCCAGGAAGGGTTTTATCCCATCAAAGTGTGGGTTGACAGCAGCAATACCCTGGGTGATAATAATGTGCTCAATAATTACGCTATCAGACCCGTAATAGTAGGTTCACCGGCTCTGCCTGGTGGAATTGAAGTAACCACGCAGGCACGTAGGCAGGAATGCCCGGAACTCAGCGTAGCGATATATGGTAACGCAAAATATTTTGGTACCGGCACTAATGATAAGGTTGCGGGCGCTGAAGTAACCATTAATACGGGTTCGCAGACATTTAAAACAACGACTGACGCCAACGGAAACTATGTATTGGTAATCAACGGCGTTACCTGCGGAGCGGGTAATTTTGCCTATGCGGTTACGGTTACAGATTTCACTTTCACCAGCACACCGGTATCCAACAGTATTTCAATGCCTTGCCCTGCTCCGAACGCTTGTGTGCCTCCCACACCAACACCACCGCCGCCGCCTCCTGTAAAAATAGTTCCCGGAGGTGGTAATTGTGGACTAATGGCCGGGGGTAATGGCAGTTTAGACCTGACAATCAAGGTAAGAAGCAGAGATATCAATAATATGTGGAGTGGTTGGGATGAGGTCATGAAAAATGCTAAACTCAGGGTATTTGTAGATGGCGTACTACTGGAAGAGAAAACCTTTTATCAATTGTTCCCCGGACAGGAAGTCATCATCATCCAACCATGGAAAATTCCACAAAGTACCAACCCGATCAATATCTATGTGGAATTTGTTTATACGTATGTCGAATATGAATGGATACCGAATACTGCTGACGTACGTCCGCATTACATCACCTACAATGTAACTAAAAACATAACCGTTACGCCGAAAGATAATTTACCCGATCTGATGCTACTCAATCTCCATAAAAAGAACAATACAACCTACCAGATTCTTGATGTAAATTCCGGTTGTGGCCATGCAGGACAACACGTAGTCAGAATATACGATGGCGCAAATATTCTGAAAACGGTAGCGGTCAATTCACTAAGCGCAGGAGGAACAACGCCGGTTCAGTTTGACATCTCTTCACTTTCACCGGGTGCTCATACGATCACGATTGTGACGGATGACGATAATGAAGTTTTGGAAATTAACAAATCAAACAACAATTTTTCCTTTAGCCTCTTTATTCCTTATCCTGATTTATTTGTGACCTATGTACATACCAGCCCTGCGGTTCCTGTTGCCGGCACTAATCTTTCCTTCGGGGCTTATATCAAAAACACCGGAAAGGCTACCGGAAACTTTGATGTGAAATTTAGCGTAGATGGAACGCAAATCGGTGGAATCAAAACGGTTTCCGGAGTCAGAGAAAATGATTCTGTTCTGGTAGTATCCGATCCATATATCGCAACTGCCGAAGCCAACGCATGTGGCGGTACGCTTGAAATCGTTGCTGATGCAGGTAATACGATTACAGAATCAGACGAAACAAATAACACCTGGTCATCGGTGATCAGTGCCGATCTCGCACCTTATCAAAAGAGCACAGAAACCGGTTCTCAGTCCAGACCGGCTAAGGTACGCGTGAATAATACGGGCAATTTTACCCCGGCTATTCGAAATCTCGGAATCACAGATGCGCAGAATGTGACGGTTCATTACCTGTTGAATGGAGTTGAAATCGGATCAGAAACGATTGCTTCTGTAAAAGCGGGAGAAAAATATGCTGCACATGGCCGATTCTCTTATATGTTCAGTACGGCAGGCGCCTATGCCATCCGCGTGGTTGCCGATTCTTCGAATGTTATATGCGAGTCAGACGAAAGTAACAATGCGGGTTATTATTATATAGAAGTCACAGACAGCAAACCGGATTTGGAAGTGTTATCGCAGTATATCTCTCCGAGCAGCCTGAATCCAAATGCAGGACAAAACATTACCATTGTGGGAACCGTAAGAAATGCAGGAGGAAAAGTTACCACCCCTAGTATCATGCGTTTCTTTGTGGACGATGTACAATTGGGCGATGATGTGCCGTTCAACGGTATTGAACCGGGTAAGGATACCACGGTAGCTGCAACTGTTACTTATTCTTCTGATTCGGAAGGAATCAGGACGATGAAAATACAAGTAGATCCCCTCAATACGCTCAACGAAGAAAGAGAGAACAACAATATAGCAACCCGTCAGCTTATTGTTGGCGCTGCACCCGATATGCTTGGTTTCGGAACCCACCCGATAAAATTCAATCCTTCCGGATTCAACATAATGGATAGCGTGATGGTTAGCTATTCTATTACTAATGGTGGTTTCGTGGAAGGTTCTGCATGGGTTCGGTTCATGATATTTGACAATCATGGCGGCTTACATGCTATAGATAGTCTTCCGTTCACCAACTTAGTCCCAGGCAACCATATCACCCTGAGTAAGATGATGTATTTCGACATCATAAAAGGTATGGTCGTTACGCAGATCGTTAATTGTACACCTGATGAATACAACCTGTTCAACAATAGCGACACACTTGAGTTTTCTACCATCAAACGTGTGAAAAAGAAAATGACGATAAACGGCAATTTAGATATGCACATGGGGCTACCGGACGATGTTCCGGGTTGGATTGGCGGAAAATTGATACTTGACGAATTCGATCTGACCGTGAACGGTGTCATATTGAATGCAGATGAAGATCATTTTATCATCACCAACGGAACAGGAAAACTGATCCTGGCAAACAATAACACGGAAAATACTTTCCCCATCGGAACCGACTCGGCACATACCAATTTCGTGAAAGTAGCCAATTCAGGAACACCGGATATCTTCAGTGCGCGGGTAGTTCCTTATGTGCTGGCAAAAGGATATTCGGGTGACACTCTCCGTACGGGCAATGTAAACCGCACCTGGTTTATTGATGAAGCAACGCCCGGGGGCAGCAATGCAACAATTACTTTCTTTTGGAAAGAACAGGACGAACAGGTCAACTTCGACAGAAGTAAATCTATTGTTGCGCATTATACTACAGGATGGCAGTTGGGTAATGAATTGGCGGCGAATTCACTTCCCGGCGGTGAATACTCAACCTTCCAAACCGGTATCAGCGGATTCTCACCATTCACGATAACCAATATTAATTCGCCGTTGCCGTTAGACCTTATCCGATTTGAAGCCACCGTTCAGGACAACGATGCTATTCTTAACTGGACCTCCGAAAACGAAATCAATGTTAAACAATTCAATATTGAATTCAGCGAAGATGGTCTTGCATTTAGACCCATTGGCTCTGTAGCGGCATTAAATCAACCGGGCCCTAACCATTATCGTTACGTGCATGAAAAACTTGCCAGGGGCACTTACTACTACCGTCTGCAGATAAGAGACATAGACGGCTCTTACAAATATTCGGTGGTCAGAAAGATAAACATCACAAAAGACCAACCGGTAGGTGTTTATCCGAATCCGGCAAGAAGCACGATTATGGTTACCGGTCTAAGTGGGAAATCAAACATCAAATTGATAGATATGGGTGGTCGGATATTGATATCCATCATCACCCAAAATCCAACAGAAAAGTTGAATATTGGCGGGTTAACGCACGGGGTCTATAACCTGGTGATTGTTTCGGAAAAGGGAGGAATAATTACCAAAAGGGTGGTGAAGCAGTATGTTTATAGGCAGGTATTTCTACCTGCCTTTTTTAATCAGACAATTTACATAGTAGGTTAAAGCATCTTCAAACAGGTAGTAGCGGGATGCCGGACTAATAATCCAAACTTCTCTCTAAAATCCCAATCCAACTCATACAAAAAACTGATCTAAATCATAGACCTGCTTTGCAAAAAAAGGTATTTTGCTCTCGGTCTGTAGTAAAAGAATCAGTTTTGACATGTTCGAAACAGTCCAATATGATTGTCTGACCTGCAAAGCCAGGGGTTGTTCCATGCTCGAGTGTTGCGGAGAAGATGTGCTGGTGGCTATCAGTTCTAACAAATTACCCAAAAAGCTTTCCAAAGGCGAACAACTTTTCGCTGAAGGGGATTTAAAACAGGGAATCAGCTTTATTAAGAAAGGTTTCCTGAAAGTGGAATTAAATGGTAAAGTAGGTAGACCATTGATCCTGCGGATTGCCGGGAGGGGAGCCATTTTTGGTCATCGCATCACGCCCAAACACATGTACTATCCTTACACGGCAACCGCCGTCTCCAATGTGGAATATTGCTATATCCCTTATGAACAGTTCGATAAAATAGCCGAAAACAATACCGCACTTCATCAACAATTTGTCACTCAATTTCTGGATGAGTTGGAAATGGCGGAAAAGAGAGCGCTCAACCTTTCTCACAAATCCGTAAGAGGAAAGGTAGCGGATGCGCTTCTCCTGCTTGCCCGGGCTTATGAATACAAAGAAGGCAGTGGAGGGTTTCGGACTGTTTTTTGCAGACAGGAAATCGGCGACCTGGCGGGTACTACCAAAGAACAGGTGTCAAAAGTGTTGAAAGATTTTGAAAATGAAGGCATTGTAAAATGTACCGGCAAGCATTTCAATTATCTTAACCTGAAGGCGCTTCAAAGCGAATAATCTTCTTTTTCTCTCCCATTTTTGCTGAACTTCCGTATTGATTTTTCAAAAATTATCAAAAGGTAATTTACGCGATTATAGGCCTTTATTCTCCGTTCTTTTCCGAATACCTTCGACTGAGACCTGCCTGATAACATGATAAAGGCAGAATGATGCTCATCAAAGGAATTCGGATACTCCGGCATGCATCTTCACACTAACCCTGAGAAAAACAGCTTCTTTTACCAGAAAATTCATTTGAAGTATGCGATCATTTTTCAGTTTACTGTTTTCAACATTCATCATCGCAGGCGCCACATTAACCGTGCAGGCGCAAAAGAGCGGAGAAGAGCTTTTTAAGTCCGATTGTACGGCATGTCATACTATTGGCAAGGGGACACTCGTAGGCCCTGACCTGGTCAATATAGGAGATCGCCATCCACAAGAATGGCTGATACGTTTTATCAAGTCTTCCCAAACCGTGATCAAGTCGGGTGATAAGTATGCAGACTCTCTTTTCCAGGCATATCATCAGGTGCCCATGCCCGATCATCCCAATCTCAGCGACGATGATATTAAAGGTATACTGGCTTACATCGGCACAAAAAGTGAAAGATCTGATAGCGATGCCGGTGCTGCTTCAACCGAATTACCCGAAGGAAACAGTGACCGCGGCAAAGCGCTTTTTGTGGGTAACATAAGATTTGCTAATAATGGCGCGGCATGCAATTCCTGTCACAATGTGGACATTGAAGGTTACATCAGCGGTGGCGCCCTTGGAAAAGATCTCACTCATTCCGTAGGCAGACTAACCGCCAATGGCGTGGCAAACATCATCTCGGTATTACCGTTCCCGCAGATGAAAGAAACCTATTCTTCTCATCCTGTCACGCCTCAGGAGATCGCTGACATCACCGCTTTTCTGACTAACGTAAATAAGCAGGCCCCGGAAACGATCCAGGGTAATACGGGCAACTATCTGTTGATTGGCGGACTAATCGGAATTTCCGTGTTGTTGGGATTGTATTCTTTTTTCTGGATAAGAAGAAAAAAGGGTCCGGTAAACACGGGTATATTCGACCGGCAGATAAAATCAGCATAAACTAAACACAAGGTTATGGGCCAACCATTATACTATTTATAAATAACAAACAAGAATAACATTATGAGCTGGATTACCGATATCATATCTCCACAAACACGTAAGTGGGAAGAGTTCTACCGCAACAGGTTTCAACACGACCGTGTTGTACGCAGTACTCATGGCGTCAACTGTACGGGTGGATGCTCGTGGCAGATACATGTAAAGGAAGGCATCGTTGTTTTTGAAACCCAACAACTTGATTATCCTTTACTCGATAATAATCTTCCTCCCTATGAGCCCAGAGGCTGTCAGAGAGGAATTTCCTATTCCTGGTATTTGTACAGCCCGCTTCGCATTAAGTATCCGCTGGTAAGAGGCACACTGATAGATGCCTTCAGAGAAGAAAAAAGGAAAACAGGCGGCGATCCGGTAAAAGCATGGGAAAATCTGCAAAATGATAAAGAGAAAAGAAGCCGCTATCAGAAATCAAGAGGTAAAGGAGGATTCCGTCGTGCTACATGGGATCAGGTATTGGAAATCATGGCTGCCGCCAACATCCATACGGCTAAAAAATACGGACCGGACAGGGTTATCGGCTTTTCACCCATTCCCGCCATGTCCATGCTCAGCTACGCGTCAGGCGCCAGATTCCTGCAACTGTTTGGCGGGGTCAATCTGAGTTTCTACGACTGGTATTGCGACCTGCCGCCGGCATTTCCTGAGTTATGGGGAGAACAGACCGATGTATGCGAAAGCGCCGACTGGTACAATGCCAAAATGATTGCCGATATGGGCACCAACCTCAACATGACCCGTACGCCGGATTGCCACTTCTTTGCAGAATCGCGACACAACGGTACGAAGGCAGTCGTATTCTCGCCCGACTTCAGCCAGTTGTGTAAATACGCCGACCAATGGATACCGCTTCACGCCGGTAGTGACGGCGCTTTCTGGATGGCTGTATCACACATCATCCTCAAAGAATACCATTACGAAAAACAAACCCCTTATTTCATTGAATATGTAAAAAGATATACCGACAGCCCGATGCTGGTACACCTGGATAAATCAGGCGACGATTATACTGCAGGAAGGTTGGTACGTGCCAATGAAATAGCCAAATGGAAAGACATTGAAAACGGCGACTGGAAGTTTTTATCCATTGATGAAAAGAACGGTGAGTTCGTTGTTCCGAAAGGAACCATGGGTTACAGATGGGATAAGAACGGCGGTAAATGGAATATGAAATTTGAATGTGGCGAAACAGATATCAATTACAATCCGGTGCTCACCCTTCTGGACAGCAAGGATGATACACTGCTGGTCAACTTCACCGAATTCGGTATGGATAAAACCGTTAAGCGCGGTGTGCCCGTAAAATGGGTGGAGACCGTAAATGGCAGGATTCCGGTTACCACGGTTTATGACCTGATTATGGCACAATACGGCGTGGACAGAAACCTCGGCGGAGATTATCCGAAAGACTACACCGATCCGGATGCGGCCTATACACCTGCCTGGCAGGAAATATTCACCGGCATTGATTCCAGGACTGTTCTTCAGTTTGCCCGTGAATGGGGCGATACCGCCAACCTGACCGAAGGTAAATGTATGATACTGGTAGGCGCCGGTGTCAACCACTGGTATCATCAGAACCTCACTTACCGGGCAGGCGCCATGGCGCTGATGCTCTGCGGATGTGTGGGCAAAAACGGCGGCGGGCTGAACCACTATGTAGGACAGGAAAAACTGGCCCCCGTTGACTCCTGGGGTTCCGTGGCTTTCGCAAAAGACTGGGTACCCGTATCCAGGCTGCAGCAGGCACCAATATGGCATTACATCAACACCTGTCAATATCGTTACGATGGTCATTATTCCGACTACAATACTGTTCCGAAAAATAAGTGGACTGATAAGCACGTAGCTGATACCGTCTTCACGGCCGTACGAAACGGATGGATGCCTTTCTATCCCCAGTTTAATGCCAATCCGCTTGAACTGACCAGGGAAGCCGTTGCCAACGGAGCTAAAAACGACGAAGAAATCAAAAACTACGTTCTCGAAAAATTAAAGTCGAAGGAACTCGAATATTCTGTCAGCGATCCAGAAAACGAAATCAATTATCCGCGTGTATGGTACATCTGGCGCGGTAATGCACTGTTGGCAAGTATGAAAGGACATGAATATGCACTAAAGCATTACCTGGGTACACATCACAACGCCATCGCTGTTGACGCCGAAGAAAAAACAGAAGAAGTGAAATGGCACGACATTGCACCCATCGGTAAGATGGACCTTGTGGTGGACCTCAACTTCAGGATGGACTCCTCTGCATTGTATTCCGACATCGTTTTACCCGCAGCTTCGTGGTATGAAAAAGCAGACCTGAACTCTACAGACATGCACTCTTTCATCCACCCGCTGGGACAGGCTATTGCTCCGGTATGGGAGTCGAAAACAGACTGGGATATTTTCAAACACATAGCGAAAGCAACCAGTGAAGTAGCCAAAAAGTCTTTTGCCGAAGTTCAAAAGGATATTGTGGCTACCCCACTCTCTCACGACTCGCCCGATGAAATCACCCAACCCACGATCAAGGACTGGTACAAAGGAGAATGTGAAGCCATTCCGGGAAAGACGATGCACAAACTGTCGGTAGTGGAGAGAGATTACACGCAGATCTACGACAAGTTTATTACACTGGGTGAACTCATCCGCGAAAAAGGTCTCGGCGCACACGGCAATCATTATGATTGTAAGGATGAGTACGATGAGATGTGTACGTCGCACCATTTCCATCATCACAAGTTTGGCGAAAAGGTGCTGCCCTCTATCCGTGAAGACGAATGGGCTGCCAATGCAGTATTGCACCTGTCCACACTCACCAACGGTAAACTGACCGACCGGGCTTATAAATACATGGAAAAGAAAACCGGTCTGGCACTGGCCGACCTTTCAGAAGGAAGCAAGGATGTACGCATCCGTTATGCCGATTTGCTGACAAGACCGCATCGTTACAATACCTCACCGGTATGGTCAGGGCTGATGAACAACGGCCGTGCTTATGCGGCTTATACCTATAACGTAGAACGGCTGGTGCCCTGGAGAACACTCACCGGACGCCAGCATTTTTATCTTGACCAGGAACTCTACATCGCTTACGGCGAACACCTTCCTACCTACAAGCCGGCGCCAAGTCCGGAAGTGTATGGCGACCTGCGCGAGACGTGGAAACAGGGCAAGGCCAAAGCATTGAACTACCTGACGCCGCATGGTAAATGGCATATCCATTCCACCTACATGGAAAATCTGAGGATGCTGACCCTGTCGCGTGGTATCGAACCCTGCTGGCTCAGCGAAAGAGACGCCGAAGAACTGGGTATCAAAGATAACGACTGGGTAGAGGTACACAACGATCACGGTGTTTATGTAACACGCGCCGTCGTCAGTTCCAGAATTCCTTACGGCGTGTGTATTGTGTATCACGTTCCCGAAAGAACGGTAGGTATCCCCAAATCACAACTGAGAGGCAACCGGCGCGGTGGCGGACACAACAGTGTGACTCGTATTCACCTGAAGCCTAACTATCTCAATGGCGGTTATGGCCAGTTCTCGTACCATTTCAACTACTGGGGGCCGGTAGCGCCGCAGAGGGATACGCATGTTATTGTGAAGAAGATGGAAAAATTGGTCTGGTAACGAATCAAAAACGAATGACAAAAACCGAACAACTATGGATGTACGTTCTCAAATAGCAATGGTCTTTCACCTCGATAAATGTATCGGGTGCCATACCTGTTCCATTGCCTGCAAGAATATCTGGACAGATCGCAAGGGCGCTGAATATATGTGGTGGAACAATGTGGAAACAAAACCCGGAACAGGTTATCCTTCCAAATGGGAAGACCAGGAAATATATAAAGGCGGATGGGAGAAAAGAAACGGAAAGATACACCTGAAAGGCGCCGGCAAGCGTCGCGGACTGGTGAATATTTTTTATAATCCAAACCTGCCGGTCATTGATGACTACTATGAGCCGTTTACTTACAAGTACCTTGACCTTATCGAATCTCCGGAGGGAGATGACCAACCTACGGCACGCCCGGTATCATTGATTACCGGTAAACCCATTGACATCAAGATGGGTCCCAACTGGGATGATGATCTTAGCGGTACACCAGATTATGCCAGGCAAGACCCCAACATGAAAAACATCTCTCCGGAAGAACAGGAAGTGATGTTCCAGTTGGAAAAGATGGCATTTTTCTACCTGCCACGCATCTGCAATCACTGTCTGAATCCGGCTTGTGTGGCATCCTGTCCGTCAGGAGCTATTTACAAAAGAGGCGAAGACGGTATCGTACTCATCAACCAGCAGGTATGCCGTGCATGGAGGATGTGTGTAACAGCATGCCCTTATAAAAAATCCTATTTCAACTGGCATACAGGTAAATCAGAAAAGTGTATCCTTTGTTATCCAAGGATTGAATCGGGCCTGGCACCCGCCTGCATGCACTCATGCGTAGGAAGAATCCGCTATCTGGGTGTACTGCTGTACGACGCTTCCAGAATTGAAGAGGCGGCCAGCGCTGACGAAAAAGATCTTGTAAAAAGCCAGTTGGATATCATCCTCGATCCGTTTGACGAAGAAGTAATCAGGTCTGCGAAAGAAAACGGCGTTGCCGATTCCACGCTCCATGCTGCTCAGGCTTCTCCTATTTACAAGTTCGTAAAACAATGGGGGCTGGCATTGCCACTGCATCCTGAGTTCCGCACACTGCCTATGTTATTCTATATACCACCACTGTTACCGGTGATGGCCACCGTAAAGAAAACAGACACTTCGATAGAAGTTGAAAAGAAAACTCCGATGGCCAAGAAATGGAACAACGACTGGATATACGACACCAGCACCGAAGAACTCTGGGGCAAACTGCATCAAATCAGGTTTCCGCTCAAGTATATCGCCAGCCTGTTCAGTGCAGGTGATGAAGAAGTGATTAAAGACGTGTGGAAAAAGCTAATGGCCGTACGAATTCACCGCCGCAGGGTGACTGTAGGTGATGTATCCAACGAGAAAGCGGAAGGCACATTGAGCGATGCAGGCATCACGGCTGAAATGGCAGATGCCATTTATGCCCTGACATCTCTGCCTAAGTTTGAAGAAAGATTTGTGATACCGGCTGCACATAGGGAACAGGCTATTGAGATGATGGACTTCACCGGAGATACCAAGGGCTCTGCCGGCTTTGGATTCAAGTCAGCAGTGAAGCGCGGCGTATAGATTACAGTTAAAAACATGAAAAATGAATACATCCTATAAACTCACAGACTATGATTTAATGGCCAACTTGTTTTTATATCCCCACGACGAGGAATATAAAGAAAAGGTGAGAGAAGTGTATGCTTATCTCTGCCAGCACCATCCGAAAGCAGCGGAGGCGCTGAAGCCATTTGCCGGCTTTTCGGAAACGTCATCATTCATAGAGGTACAGGAACTCTTCCTGCGTTCGTTTGATATACAGGCCATCACCACATTAGACATCGGTTTTATCTTATTCGGTGAAGATTACAAACGCGGCAAGTTGCTGGTAAATCTGAATGAAGAACACAAGAACGCGGGTAACGATTGCGCCAGCGAATTGGCCGATCACCTACCCAATCTGCTTCGCCTATTGCCCCGGATGAAAGATGGGAGTATGCGGGCTGAGATTGCCGTATTGCTGCTTATTCCCGCCGTGGAAAAAATGATCAGCGAATTTTCGCCACAAAAGATCGAAAAGAAGGATGAGGTATATAAAAAGCATCAGAAGATCGTCCTCGATTATTCGCAAAACTACCGGACCATTTACCAAAGTTGCCTGACGGCGTTGCTGCTGACACTCAAAGAAGATTTCGGTGATATAGCCGACGCGGTGGAAGTGGAAGTAAGGTCATTTGTGGATCCGAATAACCCTGCCGCTTATCAGGAAAGCGCCTCTGCAAAAGACTACCGGCAAAATATCGAAAATGAAATGATCATAGAAAAAGGATAATAGCATATACGTGAATATCAACCTTAAAAATCAATAGTTATGGACTATTTAGATAATTTTATCCTGATTGCACTTCCCTATATTGCTCTGACCGTTTTTCTGGTTGGGACAATATACTGTTATACCAACCGAAAATTTCAGATATCCTCGCTGTCGTCTGAATTTCTTGAAGGCAAGCGGCTATTTTACGGATCAGTACCATTCCACTGGGGAATTGTAGTGGTATTCTTCGGTCACCTGACAGCTTTCCTGCTCCCCAAAGGGGTTCTTGCCTGGAACAGTCAGCCGGTACGGTTGATGATTTTGGAAATCACCGCCTTCATCTTCGCCATCAGTATGCTGGTAGGGCTGGTCAATCTGGTGATCAGAAGATATACCACCGCACGTCTGAAACCGGTTACCAATTATATGGACCTGGTAGTGTATATCCTGTTGATCATTCAGACTGTTGCAGGTCTGTGGATTGCCTATAACTTCAGATGGGGCTCTTCATGGTTTTCCACATTGCTAACGCCGTACCTTTATTCGATATTCAAGCTGAGTCCTGATACAACCGCCGTAGCACTGCTGCCATGGCCGGTAAAGTTGCACATTGCCGGAGCCTACATCATCATCGGACTTATCCCTTTCTCCAGACTGATGCACATGTTGGTATATCCTCTGAATTATCTGTGGCGCCCTTACCAACAGGTGATATGGAATTGGGACCGGAAAAAAGTGCGCAACCGCAGAACGCCGTGGTCGCTGCAGCGCCCTAAAAACAATTAATAATGCTCCTGAATATCGTTACGGATAATGAACTGATCGTCAGCGAAGTTGTAAAGACAATCCTGCTGGTAATTATTACAGGCGCTATCATCTTTAACGCCATCAGGTTGATCAGGAATAATACTCTCCGCAAAAGAGCCTTAAACATCGTGATGGCGATGCTGTTTGGAGGCGCCTGGGTTTATGTGTTCGGCGAATTCAGGATAGAGGCAGATCTGCTCCGGCATCCGGTATATGTGAAAGGCACCACTACAGGTTATTGCAAAGTGTTTGCAAGAGGAACCGGGATAGAATTCGAACTGGATGGGAAAAAATACAGGGCCTGCAATAGCTTTTATCCCGTTCCCAAAGACAGCATTCAGGTACCGGGTGGTATCTACATGGTGAGGTGCAGTGAAAGATTTAAAGACAAAGGCAGAATGGTTTTCAAAAAGACCGGTGAATGAGAGGGGAAAAAATCTGGTGGTCGCCGGCCGGAGGGCAAAGACACCGCGTAAAAAGGAAGAAAGGCATTTTAAAATATACGCGCTATGGAATCAAAGGGTAACGGCATATCGAACCGGATTCTGTTTCTGACTACGCTGACCTTTACCATTTGCTTTGCTGCATGGATGATTAATGGCGTTTTGGTAACCTTCCTCGTTAACAACAATATTTTCAAATGGAGTTCTATTGAAATTGGATGGCTGATGGGTGTACCCGTATTGGTGGGTTCGCTATTGCGCCTGCCCATAGGCATGCTGACCGATAAGTATGGCGGCCGATGGGTGATGACCATCATCCTTTTTCTGACGGCTGTCCCGATGTTCTTTTTATCAACGGCCAACAGTTATAATTCCTTCCTCCTGCTGAGTTTCGGTTTTGGCATTTCAGGGTCGGCTTTTGCAGCAGGTGTTGCCTTCACATCGTTATGGTTTCCGAAAGAAAGACAGGGAACTGCACTGGGTATATTCGGTGCCGGTAATATTGGGGCCGCTATAACGACCATGCTTGCCCCAAAACTGTTGAATGTATTTACAGATTACGGGGCTCATCTGGATGGCTGGAGGAATTTGCCGAAAGTATATGGAGTTGTACTCATCGTGATGGGCGTCATATTTTGGCTCGGATCCAAAAATAAAAAACCTTCTGAAATAAAAACATTTAGACAACGCCTGGCCCCGTTGAAAGAATCAAGGGTATGGCGTTTCGGCCTCTACTACTTTGTTGTTTTCGGAAGCTTCGTGGCGCTGACCCAATGGCTCATACCCTATTACGTCAATGTATATTCCATGTCTATTGTGATGGCAGGATTCATGACCACTGCTTTCAACCTCCCGTCAGGGATTATTCGTATTCTGGGTGGAATCATTTCGGACAAGGCCGGAGCCAGAATCGTATTGTACTGGGTCTTCGGCATTTGTATTACTTGTCTGATACTGCTGTTACCTCCCCGTATCGAGATACGCACACCCGGACAGGGAATCATAGCTCCCTATGCGGGAACTGCTGAAATGGTCAGTGACAGCATGATCGTCATTCGAAGTGGGCCGGGTGATGCAGACAAAGTCAATTTCGCTCTTCAGGGAAAAAGGACAGGCGACAAAGGCGTTAATATTCGTTTTGGCATTCATCACGATGAAGAGGGCTTTTTACTGTTGCCCACTACGATCTCTTGGCAAGAACCACTGATAAAAGAGAATGATGAAATTGCCAAAGGTCAACTCATCGCAAGGGGTATTACCGAAGTTTATTTTCAGGCAAACAAGTGGATATTCAGTGCACTGGTGTTTATCATCGGTATCATGCTGGGTATCGGCAGCGCGGCGGTCTTTAAGCATATCTCGGTTTATTATCCGCAGGATGTGGGAACGGTTGGCGGCATCGTAGGCGTACTGGGTGGATTGGGTGGATTTATGGATCCAATCATCTTTGGTTATCTGTTGACGAAAACGGGAGTATGGACATCCTGCTGGGCATTCCTTGCAGTGGTTTCGCTCATCAGTCTGGTACTGATGCGTTTTGCGATCAAAAAACAGGAAATCGTAAATCCGCCAACAGTTTCTTAAATTCAAATTTTTCAGTTGAGCTGCAAAACATCAACAACAGGAACAATAGGTTCAATACCTTTAGAGTGGAAATAAAAAAAGAGGTAAAGCATAAATGGATAATGAACTTGACAAAACCAATTTACTGATTACTAAAACCGGAGAAATCATCAAACATCTTTCTCCGGCCTATTTTGGACTGGTGATGGCAACCGGTATCGTCTCTATCGGCGCGGAGTTGCTGGGAATGCATCTTTTGGCAATGTCATTATTCATCATCAATCTGATTGCTTTTTTTCTTTTATGGATTCTATACCTGGTCCGGCTTCTGTTTTATACCCGCTTTTTTCTGGAAGACCTTAAAAGTCATCAGGCGGGGATGGGATTCTTCACGATTGTTGCCGGCACTTGTGTGGTAGGTACCCAGGTCATCGTCATCACCGAAAACTACCGCTATTCACAAATGCTCTTAGTGCTGGGGGTTACCCTTTGGGTGCTATTATCATCCATCATTTTCCCTATGCTGACTATTAAAGAGAAAAAACCTCCGCTCAACGAAGGGATTACCGGCGGTTGGCTGTTGGCAGTAGTCGCTACACAATCCATTTCCGTACTTACCGCTTTGATTGCCTCGCATTGGGACCAGCCCTATAAATTAGAAGCCAATTTTTTTGCCTTTTCCATGTGGCTATGGGGAGGTATGCTCTATATCTGGATGATTTCTCTGATCTTTTATCGCTATACTTTTTTCACATTTTCACCTGGAGATCTGGCGCCGCCTTATTGGATCAATATGGGGGCTATGGCTATATCCACCTTGGCCGGTTCCTTGCTGATCATGAATGAAGGGCATGCTCCGTTCCTGCATTCATTGCTGCCTTTTATCAAAGGCTTCACTATTTTTTATTGGGCTACGGGTACCTGGTGGATTCCCATGCTTATCCTTCTTGCTGCATGGCGGCATATTTACAAAAAATTCCCATTGAAATACGATCCGCTGTACTGGGGCGCTGTGTTTCCCCTGGGTATGTACACCGTGGCAACTTTACGCATGGCGCAGGCTATGGATCTTCCGTTTCTGCTACCTATACCTGAATATTTTATATATCTGGCGATTGTAGCATGGATAGTCACTTTTTTCGGATTGATTAAAAGACAAATTTCTATTTTTTCCCAATCCACTAAACTTATACCATCAGGCAATGAGCGATCTCCATAAACCATGATATCCTTCAAGCCCGATTATGAGTATAATCATTCCAAAACTTTAACGAAAACAATAAATTATCCTGTTTCTAAAATCAATGCATTATGAACAATATCTTCGCAGATACAGAAAACAATAAGAAAGATTACGTAAAAAGATTCCTAGAAAAAGGACCGAACGATGATCCGCAATACTCTCCAATGGCTCCACCGGAAGCGTACCAGCCGCAAGGCGTCGAAACAGTTCCTTTCGAAGAAATGCATCCGGTATTGCAACTCTTTATGAATGAACACAAGGTAACCCTTGAGAAAATAAAAGTCCTCGAAACAACTCTCCTCGAAATAAAGAAAGAAGGG
>JACFNM010000587.1 GCA_019454915.1 Chitinophagaceae bacterium | reverse complement strand
TCCATTCTCTTCCAGTCATACCCGCTCATTAAAATATCATATACATTGGCAAGATGGGTCGGTATATCATAGTATGCCCACCAATTCCATTTTGCACCATTATAAGGCGCTATGCCATCATAAGGCCATTTCTGATCTGCCGGGAAAAAAATAACTGGTTTACTGGGATGATCAAACCGTACTGCATAGTCCGGAAACACCTGGGCAAAACGACCTGCGATCGCTGCTGCCCGGTCGCCATAGGCATTGTCTTTGGTTACGTACCAGAGCTGTGCAAGCTTTTCGGCCAAAGGCCGGATCCACAACCACCGCTCATACCACGCATGCGCTTCAAAATAATACGGGTAACCCGTGCTGTCTTCATAATAACGGTACACCTGTTTAGTGCCGCCTGGAGCGATAATTACTTTTTCGCGATTGTTCGGAAATTTTTCATTGGGAAATACCATCCTGCAATAATTGCAGCGAACCTTCGAACCCATCCCGGGCTTCCAGCCCAATACATTCATCTCCTGAGCCCCGCTATGGCAGTTGGGACATCCTATAAAAAAAATACCTGACTCGGTGGGTACCCGGGCAATCACCTCCTTTAATGACATCCGCATTAATGGCTCAACCAACTTTTTCAGCTCCCCGATATTCAACTCTTTCAGGGCATAAACAGGGTGGCTTACCGGATAGGCTGTATCTGAATTTTCAGAAAAAGCAGGCTTCGCAAACAGGAGCACAAGAGCTGATTGCAATAACAATACTTTTATTGTTCCTCCAGGCGTTGAATACACCCTTTTATTTTTGAGGAATTGTTTTAATAAAGCGAACATGATGCATTATATAATGGTCTGCTTATTTTCCCTTAAACCATCCCTTAGGAATTTTCAAGCTCCAGACTTCACTGTTTAGCTTATATTTTGGCTCGGCTGCTCCGCCGGCTATCCATATCTTATCCCGGAATACAAATGCTGAGTGTTCGTGCCTGCTCGACCAGCAGGTATCTGATTTGAATTCCGTCCAGTACTTACCATCTTTGGAATACCATACATCTCCAAAATTGTGGTTCTGATCAGACCATCCTCCAAGCACCCACATCCTGTCGCGATACACTACTAAAGAAAACCACAGGCGCGGCCCCCATTGAGCAGCAGGCGTTACTTCCGTCCAGTGCACTCCGTCTTCAGAGCACCATACGTCATTGACAGCTACTGCCGGATCCGGAGCGCGTTGGCCGCCTCCCATGATCCAGATCTTATTATCAAAAACCACTGCCTGCGCGTAAGCCCTTTTTGACCAACCCGCATTAGCAGTTTCTAATTTCCAGTGCTTACCATCTGAAGACGACCAAACATCATTCATCATGGTAGTATCATTGTTATGGTAAAAATCACTCGTACCGCCCAATACCCACATCTTACCCTTAAAAACAACAAACCCCGCACCTAATCTCGGGCTCCAGCCTGCATTGGGAGTAACCAGCTCCCATTGGGCACCGTCGGTGGAAGACCATACTTTATTGCTGCATTCACTGCCGGGAACCTTACGTCCTCCCATGATCCACATCTTATTCTTAAAAGCCAGCGACACAGGCAGGTCGCCCTGCACCCATGGCGCGGTCTCTATGGTTCGCACCCAGTTTTTCCCATCTGAAGATTTCCATACATCCAGAAAGTTAGGTGTTTGGGGAGTATCCCAGCCACCCAGGATCCACATGGCATTTTTGTACACAAATTCCCCCTGGGAATCCCTGGGTCGCCAGCCGGCGTCATTAGTTTCCTGTACCC
>JACFNM010000054.1:12893-16359 GCA_019454915.1 Chitinophagaceae bacterium | reverse complement strand
GGTATTGGGCAAACAACTGGCGCTTGCCCCATCCATGTTCCTGGCATACCTCGCCATGTTTTATAATGTCATCAACCCGGTAAAAACGCTATCCACTTCCTTCAGTAATATGCAAAAAGGTTCGGCGGCAATAGTGCGTATTGAAGATATCCTAAAGACTAAAATAACCGTAGACGATAACCCCAATGGCAAACAGTTGCCGTCTTTTAACCATAGCATCGAGTTTCGCAATGTGGGCTTCGCGTATGAAGACGCTGTCATCTTAAAAAATATCAACCTGATAATCGAAAAAGGGAAAACCGTTGCGCTCGTTGGGTCATCCGGTGCGGGAAAATCCACCCTTGCCGACCTGGTACCGCGGTTTCATGACGTAACCAGCGGAGAAGTACTCATAGACGGAATTAATATTAAAGATTATTCTCTTCATGCCGTTCGTAGCCTCATGAGCATCGTGACGCAGGAGCCTATCCTTTTTAATGATACCATTGCCAATAACATCGCCCTCGGATACCCCGACTCTTCCTTCGAAGCGATTGAGCAGGCCGCCAGAATTGCCAACGCCCACGACTTTATTATGAAAAAAGAGGGCGGCTATCAAAGTAATATAGGAGACCGGGGAATGAAGCTAAGCGGCGGTGAGCGGCAACGTTTAACCATTGCTAGGGCGGTACTGAAGAATCCTCCTATTCTGATTTTAGATGAAGCTACTTCTTCATTGGATACGGAAAGCGAGAAGTTGGTGCAGGATGCCATCAACAATCTGATGGCCGACCGCACATCTATAGTAATTGCGCACAGACTGTCCACCGTTCGCTACGCGGACGAAATTCTGGTGCTGCAAAAAGGCGAAATAGCAGAAAGAGGCACGCATGAACAGTTGATTGCTTTGCACGGTATCTACAAAAAATTGGTAGATATGCAGGAAGTGAAGTAACTTAATTAAAAAAATGGCTCTCCATATCTGCGATAAAAAATTGACAGGGCTCCTCATTGCACTGTTATCCAATTTTATAATCACCTCTGCATTTTCCAATATAATATGGTCCATAGGGAAGCAGGATAATAGTGCGTCGGAATTTGCACTGGCTCCGGATGGTTATGCGGATTTCCTCAAACATGATTTTGGCTGGGAGGATCGGTCGTTTGTTATCGGCATATCAGATGAAAAAAAAGACTGGCCATTTGTATTGCCGGGCCCGTTAGATGCATGGGGAGGCACCAGCTCAACTGCCGGTATCCGCACCCATGTGCTCAATATTTTCTTTCGCCTGGAGCATATTACCACCAAAAATGACTCTTTCAAACTGATCATTGATCTCCTCGATGTGGCTGCGGAGAATCCTCCTTTTTTTAAGGTTTTGGTAAATGGTCGATCCTGGAAGTTTAAGTTGCCTCCGGGAAAAAACAGTAAGGAACCCGGAGGTGATTTAAAGGAGCCTTTGAAGCATGTGATTGAAATCACCCTGCCGAAACATTTAATACGGAATGGATTTAATGAAATCAGGCTCACCAATCTTGAAGGATCGTGGATAGTATTCGATGATATACGTATGGAAGGCCCCGAATCAGTCAGGTCGGTATTGCCCGTGAAATCGGCTTTTCTCTGCCGCGTAGAACCGGCCAACTATCAATTAGATGAAAAGACACAACCGCTGCTGGTGGATATTCTGCATGTTCGGGACAACCCTTTATTAATGGTGAAAATAGATGGCAGGGAAGTATTTCGTGAGAAGCCGGAGAATGGCCGTTCTGTATTTGAAGTACCTATGCCTGCGGTATCCACACCCCGCAAGACCAGCTATGAAATATATATAGATGGCTCTTTAACAGAAAAGGGTGATGTTCAGCAATCGCCTCAAAAAGTAATTACGCCGGCGGAGTATGTAGACACACATATAGGATCGGCTCATTCGCGGTGGATGATTGCGCCCGGTCCCTGGATGCCCTTTAGTATGGTAAAATTAAGTCCCGACAACCAAAACCCGGGATGGCAGGCGGGTTATGAACCGGCCTTTGAAAGTATCGGTACCTTCAGCCATGTGCACGAATGGACCATGGCCGGGCTTGGCTTTATGCCGGTAAATGGCGCTTTGAAGACCAGGATAGGCGATCAATCAGAACTGTATAGAGATACAACCGGTTACCGGTCTTTGATTGATAAGTCAACTGAAAGAACCGGATTAGGAGACTATAGTGTCCTGTTGAGCGATTATCATATTAAGGCTGAGCTGACGGCTACCACCCGGTGTGGTTTTCAACGTTATCATTTCCCCCGCGAAAAAGATGGCAGGGTAATGATTGATCTTAAAGTACCTGCCGAATATGATTATGAAATATTAGATGCATCTCTGCGACAAATAGATGATTACGCAATTGAAGGATATAGCGTGCAACAAACCAAGAATGTATGGTCAAAAGATGCCGACCAGGACTATACACTTCATTTCCGCATCGAGTTTGATAAGCCAATCAAGCGTTTCGGGATCTGGGCCAATGACCGTCTGTATCCGGAGGGAAGCAAACGAGCCGCTTATCCTGAACGAATGGGGTGCTATGCCGAATTTGATACGGGGAAAGATTCCGTAGTGCAGGTTCGCACCGGGATTTCCTATGTGGATATAGAAGGAGCGAGAAAGAATTTGCAGAAAGAAATTAAGGATTCATTAGGCTGGAGTTTTGAAGCGGTGCGGGCTTTTAACCTGCATACATGGAATGAGTTGTTGAGTCGGGTTTCCATTACCACAAAGAATCGCCGCGAAAAGATTCGGTTTTACACCAATCTCTATCGCAGCTTTTGCAGAAATATTTTCAGTGATGTGGATGGGCGTTGGGTGGATGCTACGGAGAAGATTCAGCAGGGGGGCAAAGATCACGTGGCGTTGGGATGCGATGCCTTCTGGAATACCTTTTGGAATCTAAACCAGGTTTGGAACCTGGTCGCCCCCGAATGGTCCGGACGGTGGGTTCGTTCTCAATTAGGAATGTATAATGCCAACGGCTGGCTGGCAAAGGGGCCGGGAGGCATGGAATATATACCGGTGATGGTTGCCGAACATGAGGTGCCTCTTTTGGTGAGCGCTTACCAGATGGGAGTACGAGACTATGACGTTGGAAATATGTATGAAGCCATCAAAAAAACCGTCACCTCCTTACCGGAACATGTAGGAAATGGGTATGCCGGCAACAGGGATATAGCTGCTTTCTTACAATATCATTACGTGCCTGCGGATAAAGGCCGTTTTTCCAATACGCTGGAATATGCTTATGACAACTGGACGGTAGCGCAGTTGGCGAAAGTATTGAATAAGACCGAAGATTATGCTGTTTTTTCGGAGAGAGGAAGCTGGTGGAAGAACGCGATTGACGAGGAGATGGGTTATGCCCGTATGCGTAACAGCGACGGAAGCTGGGTTACTCCTTTTGACCCTTACAAATCCGGCGCTAACCGCCAATACGTGGAAGGGAA
>JACFNM010000054.1:0-12858 GCA_019454915.1 Chitinophagaceae bacterium | reverse complement strand
CGTACCTGCGTTAATGCATGCCATCGGAAGAGATCGCTTTCTCAGCCGTCTGACGGAAGGTTTCAAAACAAGCGAAACCTGGCGGTATAATGCCCCCGGTGATCAGTACTGGGATTTTCCGGTGGTGCAGGGCAATCAGCAATCCATGCACTTTGCATTCCTTTTCAACTGGGCGGGTGAGCCCTGGAAGACCCAACGCTGGAGCCGATCCATCATAGACCGGTACTATGGCTACGGAGCGGCGGATGCCTATCTCGGGGATGAAGACCAGGGGCAGATGAGCGCCTGGTTTGTAATGGCGGCAATGGGTTTGTTTCAGATGGATGGCGGCGCTAATGCCGAACCGATTTATGAAATAGCCAGCCCGTTATTCGAAAAAATACTGGTTGATTTAAAAGGATTATATGGACGTGGAAATCAATTTGTGATTGAAGCCAAAAATGCATCCTGGAAAAACAAGTACGTGCAGAAAGCAACCCTGAATGGAAGACCGTTGCATTCATTTAAGTTTCCGGCAAGCGAACTGCTCAAGGGTGGCAGTCTGGTATTGGAAATGGGTGATATCCCGAATAAGAACTGGGGAGTAGAGAAATAGCATTGCTGCAAAAAGCTGAGCTGTCCTAAATATCGTATATTTCTGAATCTGATTTAAAAGAATTCATATGAAATCAATAAACCGTTTAGTATTCATTTTGCTGACTTCTTCCCTATTGTATATACTGGGAGGCTGTAATCAGCCTCAAAACAAAACCGAAGGAGATTTACAGCCTTTGAAGGAATTAATCATCACGAATAGTAAGTTCGATACCGTCCAGGCAAGGGCATTAAGAATTTTAAGTGGATTTACTGCGGGAACATCCTACGGCGAAATCTGGATTCGGGACTTCAATACTTTTATTAACGGTTCACTTAAAGTTCATCCGCAGGAAACGGTACGAGACAATTTACTTAAGTTTTTGAAAATTCAGGGGGAAGACGGCAATATTGTGGATGGGTTGATTGATACCGCCAATGCAAACGTGGGTTATGATTATCGCTATTCGAAATTATTACCCGGATTGGCTGCCCATAAAAATACGGTAGAAACAGACCAGGAATCTTCGTTATTACAGGCTTTTGGAAAATATATAAAAGCTACCGGCGATAAAGACGTTCTTAGTATGACGATTGAGGATAAGACCGTCATCCGGCGGCTTGAGGACGCCTTATTGTATATATTAAACGACAGGTGGTCAGATAAATATGGTTTGGTTACGGGCGCCACTACGATAGATTGGGGAGATGTACAGCCGGAATCGGGCTGGGGAGTGGCTATTAACGACAAAACAAAATGGGCGATAGATATCTATGATAATGCCATGTATTCCATGGCGATAGATGCTTTTTTGGAATTTTGTCCATCAGACTACAAAAGTGCCAAGGACTGGAAAAGTATAAGAGAGCAACTGAAGCAAAATGTAAGAGAACATCTTTGGGACGAACAGGCTCAAAAATATATTCCCCATCTGTATTTGGATGGAAGCCCTTTTGCGGCGGATTTTGATGAAAATAAGATTTTGTATTCGGGAGGTTCCATTTGCGCGGTTCTCGCAGGTTTCAATACCCCGGAGGAAGTAGCTGAAATCAACAGACAACTGGTGGCGGCAGCCCATGCAGAAAATCATGCAACAATTGGATTTACGGTTTCTCCGCCCTACCCTGATGAAACCTTTCCCAATATGGCGGCCTACAGATATCAAAACGGAGGCGACTGGACCTGGTTTGGCGGCAGGATGATTGGAGGGCTTGTTCATTACGGTCTTTTCCACGAGGCATATGAAGAATTGGAGCCGATGGTTGACAGGGTGCTTGCCAATAACGGATTTTATGAATGGTATGATGTGCGTACCGGGGAGCCAAAAGGTTCGGGCGAATTCAGAGGCGAAGCAGGCGTACTTTATGATGCGATTAATGCGATGCGGGATTGAGCACGGAATTAATCAGACCAAGGTGATAAACGATCAATTCCTGATTAGGGCGATCTAAATTTTACGCTACCTTAACCTCTTTCCCATTAAATAGTGGGCAATAGTGACTTCCTCGAATTCATCACTTAGGATAACATAGCCAAATTTCTTGTAAAATCCTACTGCAGATTTACGCGCATGCATGACCATGGTGCGGTATCCTCTGTCCCGGGCAATATTTTCTGCAAAACGAATAAGTGTAGCTCCGATGCCTTTTTTTTGGAGATTTTGGTCAACTGCCATTTGCCTTAGTCTGCAGGAACCACTGTCTGACCGCGACAGCATACAACAGCCAATCAACTTGTCGTCATCAAAGGCGCCTAATAATATTTCATCTTTTTCACTATCCAGTTCTTCCGGGTTGAAATAAAGCCCCAGCGGTTTACGCAATATTTCATTACGCAGTTCAATCATTTGATGGTATTCTTTTGAATTATGCTCTATTATTTTCAGGGGCATATCGGCTTTATATATGTGATTTCACTAAAAATAGGTAAAAAAGAGCAGAAATGAGGTCATTTTGACAAGATAGGGCAGGCAAAATACTAAAGTATCAATTATTGAAACTTGCTGTGGATACAGGATAAATAATTATCTTTTCGACACAGAACCAAATAGATATTGTTTTTATCCCAAAAACTATATTTTTGCACCCAGTATTAACCAAATTTTAAAACCATGTCTGACATTGCAACAAGAGTTAAGAAGATTATTGTTGACAAACTCGGTGTTGATGAAGCTGAGGTAACCCCTGAGGCATCTTTCACCAATGATTTGGGTGCCGATTCTTTAGACACCGTAGAACTGATCATGGAATTCGAGAAAGAATTCAATATCTCTATTCCGGATGAGCAGGCTGAAACCATTACGACGGTTGGTCAGTCTATTGCTTATCTCGAAGAACACGCAAAGTAATTTTCTCCCCTTAACACACCGCAGGCAAACTTGCTTATGGATTTAAAAAGAGTTGTTGTAACTGGTATGGGAGCGTTGACTCCTTTGGGTAATTCCGCACCCGCTTATTGGCAGGGGTTGCTCAATGGAGTCTCAGGTGCTAATCCAATTACTTTATTCGACGCTTCTAAGTTCAAAACAAGATTTGCCTGCGAGCTTAAGAATTTCGAGCCGACTGATTTTCTTGACAGGAAGGAGGCGCGTAAAATAGATCGCTTTACACAAACAGCCCTGGTATGCAGTGATGAGGCAGTTAAGAATGCCGGAATCAGTAAGGATACTGTCAATCCGAACCGTGTTGGGGTGATCTTTTCAAGTGGTATCGGCGGTTTGATTACCTTCCAGCAGGAAGTAACCGAATTTGCCAAGGGAGATGGCACACCGCGTTTCAATCCCTTTTTCATTCCCAAGATGATCCTGGATATTGCGGCCGGCCAAATTTCCATGAGGCATGGATTTCGCGGTCCCAATTATGCAGTGGTTTCTGCCTGTGCATCCTCAACGCATGCTATTATGGACGCCTTTAACCTTATCCGTTTGGGGAAGGCCGATATTATCCTGGCGGGAGGAAGTGAAAGCGTTATTAAGGAGGCCGGTGTGGGTGGATTTAATGCAATGAAGGCCTTAAGCGAAAGGAATGATGACCCGCAGACAGCTTCACGCCCTTTTGATAAGGATCGTGATGGTTTTGTAATTGGGGAAGGTGCGGGAATGTTGATTTTGGAAAACCTGGAACATGCCCTTGCACGGGGCGCACATATTGTGGCTGAGATAGCCGGGGCAGGCGCTACAGCAGACGCTCACCATATTACGGCTCCTCATCCCGAAGGATTGGGCGCTAAGAACGTGATGATGGCAACCCTTGAAGACGCGGGTATGAAACCGGAAGACATTGATTATATTAATGTACACGGTACTTCCACTCCTCTGGGTGACATTTCCGAGGTAAAGGCCATTCAGGCTGTTTTTGGAGATCATGCCTATAAGCTCAATATCAGCTCAACCAAGTCTATGACCGGACACCTTCTCGGAGCGGCCGGCGTTATAGAAGCCATTGCCTGTGTGATGGCGGTGAAAAACGATATTGTTCCGCCTACCATTAATCACTTTACCGATGATGAGGGACTGGATCCGGCATTGAATTTTACCTTTTGGAAGGCGCAACCACGTACGGTGAGAGCAGCGCTCAGTAATACCTTTGGATTTGGCGGACACAATGCCTCCGTGATTATCAAGAAATATTCTGCCTGACATTGCCGTTAAACTTATGAGGGCTTATCTGACTTTTTTTGTGAGGTTAGCCAACAATTGTCGTATTTTAGATTAAATTCTTTCTATTGGCATTCGTGCGGTATTTTATTCAATATCTTGGAACCAGTAAGTCCAATCGATCCTTTTATAGGCAGGTGCGTAACATTTTGGGTTTCGTACCCGGAAATCTTTCTCTGTATAAAATTGCGCTGAGCCATCGTTCGGTAAAGGAA
This sequence comes from Chitinophagaceae bacterium, assembly GCA_019454915.1. Taxonomy (GTDB): domain Bacteria; phylum Bacteroidota; class Bacteroidia; order Chitinophagales; family Chitinophagaceae; genus Agriterribacter. The sequence goes on along the minus strand of JACFNM010000054.1, from coordinate 8,414 downwards.
AGCGCCGACGAAAATAATGAACGACTTGAATATTTGGGAGATGCTATTCTCAGCGGCATCGTGGCAGACTATCTTTTTAAACGCTACCCCTATAAGGGCGAAGGCTTCTTAACGGAAATGCGCAGCAAAATGGTAAACCGGCAAACCCTGAATGAAATTGCCGTAAAGATGGGACTGAAAAGAATCACCATTTTTAATAAGAGTGATGCTTCCCTAAAAGTGAGCCAGATTTTTGGAAATACGCTGGAAGCATTGGTGGGCGCCATTTATACCGATAAGGGCTTTAATGTGACCAAACAATGGGTATTGAAACATATGATTATCCCTTATATGTTTATTGAAGATTTGGAAACACTGGAAATTAACCACAAAAACAAATTATACGGTTGGGCTAATAAAAATGGCAAGGTGCTTGAATTTGAAACACTGGAAGAGCGTTTTGAAAATGGCAGACGCCTGTTTACTATTGGCGCCATGGTAGACGGCGAACTATTAGCCGAAGGAAAAGCCTACAACAAAAAAGATGCCAGCCAGATAGCTTCCCAAATTGCCGTTGAAAAGCTGGGTCTTGGGAAATTGGAGGAGTAAAGTTGCAACCTCCTTTGTATGGTCGTTTCTAAGATTTTTTATTCCGACTTTTCCTCCTCCCCGATAAAGATGAGATTATCTATTGTTTTAGTGTTCACCTTTTTTGTATTCATTTGATAAATAATTGGAGAGTTCTTCGGGTATGAGGGATTAGACCATGGTTTCGGCTTAGATACTGGATACAAAAATTGTATCTTACGGCGAAAAGAAACCAGTTTACTTTGGAGAAGTTTATTGACCTTAATACCCGAACTCCTGAGGAATTGTTAAAGCAGATTTACGCCGAAAATTATTCCTGGGTTGAGACATATGTATGCCAGAATTCAGGTACGGATGCTGATGCAAGAGATTTGTTTCAGGAGAGCGTAACTGCGGCGTGGATCAATGTGAGAGAAGGGAGATTTGAAGGAGATTCCGGCCAATTTAGAGCCTACTTAAGGCAGATTTGCCGGTTTAAATGGATAAACCAGCTTAGGGCAAACACACGAGGCCGGGTGGTGTATGGCGATCCTGCTGAGCAGCCGGATTTGGTGATGATGGAGGCAGATATGGCTGAAGAGCAATTGTATAAGAGCGAACTGTTGGGACGGGGATGGCTTCAACTGGGCGAAAAGTGTAAGGATGTGTTGAAATTATTTTATTATAAACGAAAGTCATTAGTTGAAATCGCAGGAGTAACCGGCGACACCGAAGAGAGTTTAAAGACGATTAAGTATCGCTGCATGATGAGATTGAGGAAATTTTTCATGGAAGAAATGACAAAAGATGGAAAACTATAAAAACCAGATTGATCAGGAGTTATTCGAACGAATAGAAGCATATCTGCTCCAGAGGATGTCCGCGGAGGATCGGGCAGGATTTGAAGAAGAGATGAAACATGATGAAAAACTCCGGAACGAGGTTCGCTTACAACAACGCTTGATAGCTGCGGCAGAAACTCTCTCCCACGAAGACGGCTCCTGGATTAAGAAGAGTTTGGCGCCCGTTAAGTCAATGGGGAACAAAAAAGTCATGCTTTGGTATGCAGCGGCTGCCATTGTACTGGTACTGGCAGGCGCCTGGTTTTATCGAACTCGTTCTCTTTCTGCCGAGTCCGTATATGCGCGGTATTTTGTTCCGGATTCGGGGTTGCCGGTGGTGATGAGTGGCAACGATAACAATTATGATTTTTATGATGGAATGATTAGCTATAAGGAGGAGGATTATCATCGCGCTATTGAAATATGGGCTGAGGTCTACAAAAAAAATGACGTGAACGATACGCTGCAATATTATATGGGGCTGGCATTCTTAAATGATCGCAACCCCGAAGCCGTTTCGTATCTGCAGCGCGTAGCGCAAAATCAGGAAAGTGTTTGGCAAGACAGGGCAATATGGTACCTGACACTGGCCTGTTTGAAATTTGACCGGATCAGTGAGGCAAAAAAATGGGTTGATAAAATTACAGACAAACAACAGGCAGAGCTGTTGAAAAAAGATATTGAAAAACTTCCCTATTAATTGGTACAAATGCGCTGGTCATTTTTATGTTGCATTGTGTCCCTTTGGTGGACGGGTTACGCACAAAACAATGATTTTGAAAAAGCGGAAAAAGCTTTCCGGAATCAGCAATACGACAGCGCTACTTATTATATCAATGCTTCTATCCTTTATTTTAGAAGAATACAGCATGATGACAGCCTGACTTTTGCTTATGTGCAAAAGGCGAACATGATTTGGAGACAGGAAGGTAACCGTCCTGCTCTTCGGACAGTAGATGAAGCGCTGGAAATAGCATCGCGTTTATCCTATTACAGCGTTGCGCGGATAGCTGCATTAAATCAGAAAGCGCAAATACTCGTGCACAATGCAGAAGCGAAAAAGGCAAAGGGATACTTTATGCAGGCGCTGGAAAGAATACCGGACGATGCGAAGCCCAATGATATTTATGCCGATTTATACAACAATATCAGTTGGCTGTATTTGGAACTGCAGAATTTTCCTGATGCACTTCATTACGCAGAGAAGGCACGGAATATGATAGAGACGATGTACGGCAGGGATAGTCGATCTCTAATCGGCGTTTATCAAAGTCTGATGCTCATAGCGCACGACGCAGGGTGGTTTAACGATTCAGAGAAATACGGAACGGAATTGGTTCGGCTGGGGAACCTGCATCTTCCGCCTGATCACCCTAACATGGGGCTCATTCATAATGACCTCGGCACCCTGTACGAGAGTATGTACCGGTTGGACGAAGCTGTTTTTCACCGGCAGAAAATGGTGGAGATCATTCAGCGTGATTATGCCAAACACAAAAATCCGCAACTGCTGGCGATAGCTTACAACAATATGGGTAATCTATACAATGCTATGGGAGAGTTCCAGTTGGCAGAGGAATATTTTGAAAAATCCAGGAGCTTGCATGAAATTAATTTCGGCTCTTCCGGTGCGGGGTACGTACGACCGCTGGTGCACCTGGCCAATGTAAAAAGAGAACTTGAAAAGTATGAGGAGGCGGATGCATTGTATAACCAGGCTTATAGTTTACAGAAAGAAGTGGCTGCTGACGATTGGCGCAACATGGCTTATGTGGAATCCCAATATGGAGATCTCTTTTTTGACAAAAAGGACTACAGAAAGGCAGAAAATTTATACGCTAAATCGTTATTAAATAACCGGAAAGCAGGTGTCATTGATAATTCACTTGTAGAGCAAACCCGAACAACGCTGGCGGAGTCTTATGCCCGGCAGGGACGAACGAAGGAAGCATTGGAACTATTGAAAGATGTACTGAGCCGGTATCGGAAAGGTTACCCGAAAGGAAATATTGTTATTGCCGGACAATATGATAAAATCAGCCAGACTTATTATTTGGATAATCAACAGGAGCTTGCGCTTCGTTTCTCAGATAGTGTATTCCTGGAACTTCTGCAGGTTCCTGTCTTACCGGATACCAACTGGGTACAGGAACTTCCGTATAGTCATTTTATTATTCGTTATCTGAATCACCGTTCTGAAATTGAGTCTGCTCTTTATAAAAAGAATGGAAGTTTGCAACTATTGAAGAACACAATTGAATTGGCAGACCGGTATGAGTCTTATTTTGAGAAAAGTATACCTGCCTTTAGGATGCAGGCAACACTCATACAGATAGCCAGCCAGCACCGGAGAATGTATAATCTTGCTATAGAAGCGTGCTGGGAGCTCTTTCAGCATACTAAAGACAGGGGGTATCTTGAAAAGGCCTTTGCATTTGCCGAAAGCAGCAGATCGCTCCTCCTCAGATTATCTTCCAATAACATTATGGTTGATGCGAGCCGGACTGTCTTAAGCGAAGCGGATGAGCAGGATCTTTATTGGCGTAAAAAAATCAGTTCGCTGAATACTCAATACCTCGACGAAGAGAAGAAAAATGATTCGCTGCTGACTTTGCTTACTTCTTCCGTGGAAATGTATTCCCGGTTTCAGGATAGCCTTTACCGGTCAGGCGATGAGTTGACAAGAAGACGGTACAACCTTCGTCCTGCGGGTATTACGGAGGTACAAAACCAACTGAAAAATCATAAGCAAACATTATTAGAATATGTAGTAACTGATAACGCTGTTTTTGTATTTGTCCTGAATGGCAAACAATTTGAAGTCAAACGCCTGTCGCGGGATGCTTTGAAAAACGTAAGCGTGTTGAAGGAGCTGTATAATACCGGCCCCGTTAGGTTTAGTGTGGCTTCTTATCAACTGTTTAATACCCTTATCCAGCCGGTAGAGCGGTATATCACTACAAAGCAATTGGTGATTATACCCGACAATGAATTGTTTTACCTCAACTTTGAAGTGCTCATTTCCGATAGCAGTACGCACGATTTCAGCAAGATGAACTATCTCATTAACCGGTATGAGATATCCTACCAGTTAACGACGTCGGCCTTATTGTTTGACCATAAGCAAAACAGCCCGGAAGATAAGGCTTTGTTATTCGCTCCGGTATTCACCGATGTCATGAAGCAGAGGTATCTTCAGTCAGTTGGAGATTCTTCTTTGGCAGACCGGCAATATTTCACGCTTATGCGACAACCGTTTATAATACGGGCGGCACGTGAAATCGGTAAACTTATCCGTAGTGATTTATTTGCGGAGCAGGCTGCTATAGAAAGTGAATTCAAACAAAGAGCGAGTCAATATAATATTTTACATCTGGGTACTCATGCGGAAGTGAACAATAGTTCCCCGCTGCAATCGCGGTTTTTTATGGCAAAGCCGTTGAAGGAAGATTCAACCGATAGAGATGATGGCTATCTGTATGCTTATGAGATTTATGCGATGCAATTAAGGGCAGATTTAGCGGTTCTTACCGCCTGTGAGACAGGATCGGGTAACTGGAGGCAGGGAGAAGGGGTTATGTCGCTGGCCCATAGCTTTATGTATGCCGGTTGCCCCTCCGTAGTGATGAGCCTGTGGAAAATAGACGAGAAATCCAGTGCAGATATTATTACTACTTTTTATAAATACCTCGCGGACGGAAAAACCAAAAGCGAATCTTTGCGTTTGGCCAAACTGCATCATCTGCAATCAGCGGGCAGCACTTTAGCACATCCTTACTTTTGGGCAGGTATGACGCTTGTTGGCAGTGAAGATCCTCTGTTTGAATCTCCATTCTACACCAAATGGGCATGGGTAGCCGGGTTATTATTGGTTGCGGTAGTATGCTGGTATTTTCTGCTGAGAAAAAAATCCTGATTTTTATCGAAAATTCATTTTTTTCTGTTCACTAAACGGTATTTTTGCGATATAAGCGTATAACTACTTTACACCATGAGTATGATAGCGCTTATTAAACGGGTAGTGGTGTTTACTACCTTTATCTTTTTATCCGTTGAAACCGTTTGGTCACAGCAATTACTGAACCTTACTACCACTCCGGTACCATTTTTACGTATAACACCTGATGCCAGGTCGGGCGGTATGGGTGATGTTGGTATCGCTACGCGGCCTGATGCCGGATCTGCCTATTGGAATGCAGGTAAGCTGGTATTTAGTCCGGATGCCGGATCTGCTGTCATATCCTATATCCCATGGTTAAAAGAAATTAGCAATGATGTTTATTTTTTGTCGGCTGCGGGTTTTGCGAAAGCAGGTGAAAATCAGGCCTTTGGTTTGGGGGTGCGTTATTTCAGTTTGGGCGATATTCAGTTTACTACCGATGGGCACAACAACCTGGGTAGCAGTCGTCCCAGAGAAATGAGCCTGGATGTAACTTATTCCCGCATGCTTTCGGAAAAATTAGGACTGGGGATATCAGCCCGCTATATTCACTCGGCACTGGCAAGCAATTTTTCTGTACCGGGTTACGAATACAAGAATGCGGCTGCTTTTGCCGCTGATATCGGACTGTACTTTGATAACCGGGTTTATGGAAACGGATTTACATTGGGAACCGCACTGTCGAACCTGGGCAGTAAAATATCCTATATAAAAAATGCGACGGAAAAAGACTTCATACCAGCCAACTGGGGTCTGGGTGCATCATGGAACAAGGTATGGAATGAAGTGCATAGTTTTTCAATAGCAGTTGATATCAATAAACTGCTGGTGCCTGAGCTGAATGGAGATTCACCGGAAGCTATCAGGCAATACCGCATGAAAAATGTAGCAGAAAGCTGGGGGAGTTCTTTCAGCAGTTTTCCTGGTCAAGCCAGTATGGCTACAGGAATAGAATACAGCTATCTGCAAAAGTTTGCTATCCGTGCCGGTTATTATTATGAGTCAGCAAAAAGAGGCGGCAGACAATATCTTTCAACAGGTATTGGTGTACGTTACAATATGTTTGGATTTAATTTTTCTTATCTGCTGCCATCCGGTAGCGGAGTGAATCAGAACCCGCTTTCCAATACCCTTCGCTTTTCGCTGTTACTGCATTGGGACAATGCAAATCAATGAAAGGTTAAACCAGCCGGTATAATTTCTTTGTTTAAATGATACAGTTATGAGATTTATTTTACTAAGCCTGATTACATTTTTCAGTTGGAAGGGAATGTTGGCACAATCTGATTTTTCAACCGCCGAATCCCTAACCGCCGGTACAAGCAAAACCGGTACGGTTAGCCCTGCAAACCGTTATTATTATTTTAAAACTTTACTGCCTGCCAATGGTACGGTAACAGTATATATTGAAGGTGAGCATAAAGAGGGGAGCGCCGGCTCTATTGATTTTTATGCGTACGATAAAGGAAAACGTCAGATCGCCGTCAAATATACGCTTGGTAACAAAAACATTAATAAAGGAGAAAAATTCAGAGATACCCTGCGTCTTTATTCCCGTGATGCTGATAGTATTTATCTGTTGTTATACCAGAATAGCAGCCAAACCTTTGACTTTAAACTGCAATACGAAGTACTTGACCAAAGCACCAATGATCCTGAGCCAAATAATGATTTTTCAACTGCTGCGCCAATCAAACATAAACAAAAGATAGAAGGGCTGATTGGATACATAGCCAATGGCGTAACTGATCGAAGAGATTACTTTAAAACATTGTTGCCGACAAGCGGTACTGTAACTGTTTTTTTAGAAGGAGTTCATACAGGTGGAGGACATGGTGCGTTAGATTTTTATGCTTACGATAAGGCGGGCAGGCAAATCCAGGTAAAATATACAATCGGAGGAAAAAATGTGTCATTGGGTGAACGATTTACAGATACTATTCGCATTTATTCCCGGGAAGCAGATAGCATTTATTTTCTGATATATCAAAATAGTTCCCAGTCCTTCAGCTACTCCCTGCAATATGAGGTAACGGATCAGAATATTAATGATCCTGAGCCGAATGACGATTTCCCGCAAGCTTCGCCTATTGCTCATCAGGAAACCAGGTATGGCCGTATTGGAAACATATCAAACGGGGTAACTGACCGAAGTGATTACTATAAAACCTTTGTACCGGAAACAGGTACGGTAAAGGTGTATATAAGCGGCATCCATACCGGAGGAGGTGCGGGAGCACTGGATTTTTATGCTTACGACAAACAGAAAAGGCAGTTAACGGTTGTGTACACTTTGGGAGGTAAAAATATTGGTTTGGGGGAACAGTTTAGCGACACCATTGAAATTCCGTCCCGTGCGGCTGACAGCCTGTATTTTTTAGTGTATCAAAACAGCAATCCAAGTTTTGATTACAGTATAAGTTATGAAATTACACGGATCAGTCCGAACGATGCTGAGCCCAACGACACACCTGAAGAGGCACTGAAAATCTTACCCAACGATACGCTCTATGGCAGAATAGGGTACGTAGCCAATGGGGTTGCTGACCGTAGCGATTATTACCGTGCCATACTTCCTGCAGACGGAACGGTTACGATTTATGTAAAGGGTACTCATACCGGTGGCGGTGCAGGGGCTTTTGATTTGTATGTGTATGACAAGCAAAAAAGACAGCTAACGGTGAAGTACACACTTGGGGGAAAAAATATTTCGTTAGGGCAGCAGTTTTCAGATACCGTACGCGTGTACTCCCGTGCGGCTGATACGTTGTACTTTTTGCTGTACCAGAATAGTAACCAATCCTTTGATTATGCCATCAGTTACGAGGTTCTCGATCAAAGTGCCAATGATAAAGAGCCTAACGATGATTTGCCACAGGCTTTGCCATTGCTGTACCAGGAAGTGGTTAGAGGACATCTCGGTTATGTGGCAGATGGTGTTACCGACAGAAGCGATTATTACCGTACCATACTTCCTGCAGACGGAACCGTTACTGTTTATGTAAAGGGTACTCATACCGGTGGCGGTGCGGGGGCTTTTGATTTGTATGTGTATGACAAGCAAAAAAGACAGCTAACGGTGAAGT
>JACFNM010000053.1 GCA_019454915.1 Chitinophagaceae bacterium | reverse complement strand
GAGAATACCTTTAACTTTCTGGAAAATGTACTGGATGAAGTGATGCAGCTTTTTCCTTCTACCTATATTCATATAGGCGGGGATGAAGCCCCGAAAGATAACTGGAAGCGCTGTGCACATTGTCAGAAGTTAATCAGAAAAGAAGGATTGAAAGATGAACATGAGCTTCAAAGCTACTTTGTCCAACGGATAGAAAAATATCTGAACAGCAAGGGAAGAAAGATTATCGGCTGGGATGAGATTCTGGAAGGTGGTTTGGCGCCTAATGCCACGGTAATGAGTTGGCGCGGCGAGGAGGGTGGTATTGAAGCCGCTTCTGATAATCATGATGTGATTATGACGCCTGGTGGATGGATGTATTTTGATCATACACAAACGAAGCAGGAAGATAGTGTTACGATTGGCGGGTTTACGCCCCTGGAAAAAGTATATAAATATCAGCCCGTGCCTGCAAAGTTAGATGCGTCAAAAGCCGGTCATGTGCTGGGCGCCCAGGCTAATGTGTGGACAGAGTACATGGCCTACCCGTCTAAGGTGGAATACATGATATTTCCGCGTATGAGCGCTTTGAGTGAAGTATTATGGACACCGGAGAGCAGGAAAAACTGGAACAGATTTAAAAATTCCCTGCCATTTATTTATCAGCGTTATCAACTATGGGGAGCTAATTATTTTAAAAATAGTGAGCAGGTGATGAAGGAACAATGATATACATACCGTTATTTCAACCTTCTCCTGGAAAACAAGCAGGGAGGGTCTTTTAATACGGATTCAACATTCAGATCGCGGAGAACTCAATTTGGCTGTGTTTGTTCAAAATCAAAGGTAAGCGCAGCCGGATTCTTAGGGTCGTCTCCATATTTATTCACAAAACGGTCGCCGTCTGTAAATGCCCAAACCAGTAAAATGATACCTCCTACCAGGGGAATGAGCCCAACCAATATGTACCAGCCGCTTCTGTTAATATCATGCAACCTTCTTACTGCTACCGCGAGGGAAGGGATAAAAGAGGCAAGCGCGTAAAAACCATACAGGGCCATAACAATATAAAATATGGTCATCGAGCCCATGAAAGCGGCTGCCAAACCCATGCTATACAGTGCGAACATGACGATAAAATTTCCTAAGGTAAAGTACCAGTATTCTGCTCTCCTGGCTCTGCCTTTGAAGTTAGCATAGTTTTCAAGCATTACTTTCTTCCACCACCCCGGCAGGGAATTTGAATTATTTTCAGTCATGAGATAACAAATATTCCGTTAATATAATACATATCTTTTTAATAAGGAAGAAGGATTAGCATATCGTTTCTTTTCTGAATGACCGGGCGGGAGTCAACGAGCAGGCATTTACTTCCGGATTATCGGTTAAATGCTTTATTCGGCCTCGTAAATAGCAGGTTTTATTAATAGAAAAGGACAAGACACAAAAAAGAAATCCATGTATATGACAAAATAAAAAAAGGTTATCAATCAGTAACTTCCAACCTTTTTTATACTTATTGTTGTGCCCAAGACTGGATTCGAACCAGCACGCCGTAAAACCGGCGCTACCACCTCAAAGTAGTGCGTCTACCAATTTCGCCACCTGGGCTGCTTTCTCACAAAGAGAAGTACAAAAATAATGCTTTTCAGGATATCGAATATAATATTGAAGCGGCTAATTTTTCTTTGATACAGAACCGGCTATGTTAGGTTACTGTTTTGATTCAATTCGAACCTTTTTCAGTTCGGGCAAATTAAGACTGTTGGTTTCAAAATTTCTAACGTTGGGCTGAACAAGCCGGATGACCATGTCGTACCACAGGGGAACGATAACCGCATCGGCTATGATCATCTGATCCATTTGCCTGTACAATTCTTCCCGGAGATCGTCATATTCTTCCTGGAGTGCCCGCTCATATAATTGGTCGTAAGTTCCATTGGTATAACGCGTATAGTTCGGAGGCGCAGGATTTTTTCCATAAAAAACACTCAGGTAATTTTCGGCATCGGGGTAGTCTGCCATCCAGCTTCCACGGAAAAAAAGCGCCTGCGATTTGGCAGTTTGCTCCAACAGTAAACTTTTTTGTACCACCTCCACCTGAATTTTCACACCAATGTCCTCCAGTTGCTTTGCTATAAAACTGCCTAATTCTGCATACATAGGGATGGTGATGAGTTTTATTTCCGGAAGTCCGGCTCCGTCAGGATAACCGGCTTCTTTCAATAGTTGCCTGGCTTTGTTCACATCATAATAGAAGCCTTTTACGATGGTACTGTCAAATGCCGGAAGACCAGCGGGGATAAAGCCGCTTTCGGCAGGAGTACCTAAGGAGTTACGCAGGTACATGATCATTTTCCTCCGGTCGAATCCATAGTTAATGGCCTGCCTCACGGGTTTTAAGCGAAGCGGGTGATTCTTCAAAAGAGGATTAGCCGTATCAGCGAGGATTCCGAGGTATTCGGTGTTTAAGAAACTATGTTTTTGAAGAATGATTTTACCCTTCCAGTCACTTCTTAATTCTCCTTTTTTGGTCAGCACCTCATCTTTGAAAGAAGCGTCTATATCATTTACAAAATCAAGCCTTCCCTGGGTGAACTCCAGAAACTCGGTAGCCTTATTATCTAAAAAGGATATTTTGATTCCATCTAGGTAGGGTAGGGGATTCCCGCTGCTGTCCTGCTCGAAATAATGTTCGTTCTTTGACATCAGTAGTACCTGCCCTTCCTCCCATCTCGTGAACTGAAAAGGTCCCGTACCGCAGGGATTACGGCTGAAGGAAGCGCCGTACTTTTCAACGACTTCACGAGGAACCACCGCGCAATACTGCATACTGAGGATTCCAAGGATGGGATGAAAAGGACGTATCAGTCTTAATTGAAAAGTACTGTCATTAACGGCTTTGAAACCGTCAACCGGATTGATGCGGTTATTGAAAATCCAGGCGCCGGGAGAAGCTGTTTCGGGGTTGGTAATACGCTTCAGGCTGTAAACGATATCCGAAGCATTCATTTTTCGGCCTTTGCCTACGGGAAAAGCAATATTATCATGGAAATAAACATTATCCCTGAGGTGGAAAGTATAGGTGAGCCGGTCTGAAGAGATTTCCCATCGTTTACATAAAGACGGTTGAAGACGAAGATCGGCATCGGTTTCTACCAGGGTATTGAAAATTTGGTGAACTGCCCATATATTGGACTGATTTTTGGCGAAGGCCGGATCTAAGGAACTGATTCCTTCAGGCTGATTATACCGGAATATCTTTTTTTGATCGTTTTTCCCCGCTGTGCAGGAAAATAGCGTTAGGATGATTAAAGCGTTAATGATAATGATGTTGCTGCGGCGCATGGATGAATTCATAATGGATGATGGCGGATGTCTCTTTTGTGAAAATAAGCGTCACAATTAATAAAACACACTAAATTTAGCACTTAAAGATACAGGTGTGCAAAAAAAAATAACCGGTTTCTTCTGTTTGGTTTTTATGTTACAGTCTTTGATGGGGGAAGCTCAACTGTTGAATCAGAAAAAGGAGTTTACTCGTGCGGATACCTTACGGGGCTCCGTAACACCGGAAAGAGCCTGGTGGAATGTTACGCATTATAACCTGAATCTGAGTTTCGATTTCAATAAGAGAAGTATTGAGGGATACAATGTTATTTCGTTTGATATCATATCTGCCCCCGTTGAAGAAATGCAGATAGACCTGCAATTGGGCTTGGAAATAGACAGCGTATTGTATGACGGTCGTAAACTTCCTTTTCGCCGGGACGGGAATGCATACTTTATCGCTGTATTAGCTTTGCCCCGTCATGCAACAAAGGCGGCGATTACTGTTCATTATCATGGTATTCCGCGGCCGGCTTTGCATCCGCCCTGGGATGGCGGCATGATTTGGAGTAAGGACGAAAATGGAAATCCCTGGATAACGGTAGCCTGCCAGGGGCTTGGCGCCAGCGTTTGGTACCCCTGTAAAGATTACCAGGGGGATGAACCGGATAGCGCTTCATTAAGTATGACCGTGCCGGACACCCTTATGGCCGTTGCTAATGGCAGGTTGCGGGAGAAAGTAAACAATAGAGATGGAACGACCACCTACACATGGGCAGTGACGAGTCCGATTAATAATTATAACCTGGTTCCGTATATAGGTAAGTATGCGCATTGGCATGAAGAATATCATGGAGAAAAGGGAAATCTCGATTGCGATTTTTGGGTGATGGAATACAATTTGGATAAGGCGAAGCAGCAATTTAAACAGGTGTTTCAAATGCTGCAATGTTTTGAATATTGGTTTGGTCCCTATCCTTTTTATGAAGATGGCTATAAATTGGTGGAAGCGCCTCATTTGGGCATGGAGCATCAGAGTGCCGTGGCTTATGGTAACCGGTTTGCTAATGGCTACATGGGCGCCGATCTGTCGGAGACAGGCTGGGGATTAAAATGGGATTTTATTATTGTTCATGAAAGTGCACACGAATGGTTTGGAAATAATATCACTTCTAAGGATATCGCGGATATGTGGGTGCACGAAGGATTTACAAACTATGCGGAAACAGTTTTTGTAGATTGCGAATATGGCGTGGAAGCAGGCAACGATTATGTGATAGGTACGCGGAAAAGAATCAGGAATGACAAGCCGATTGAAGGCCCTTACGGTGTTAACCAGGAAGGATCGGGTGATATGTACTATAAGGGCGGTAATCTGGTTCATATGATCCGCCAGGTTATGAACAACGACTCCTCCTTCCGCATGATGCTTCGGGGGATGAACAAAGCATTTTATCATCAAACCGTGACCGGCAGGCAGATAGAAGAATACATCAATAAAACATCCGGGATTGATTTTTCAAAAGTTTTTGACCAGTATGTGCGTACCGTAAAAGTGCCGGTTCTTGAGTATAAAATAAAGAACAACCGGCTCAGCTACCGGTGGACAAATGGTGTGGCGGGATTTAATATGCCCCTGAAGATTGATTTTGGCGGAGTGAAGTGGATTTACCCGGGAGAGAAATGGAAAACGTTAAAGATTAAAAAGGGAGAGAAAGGAAAGCTAAGCGTAGACCGAAATTTTTATATAACCACAAAAAATAAATCATAGACAGCAAATGCCAGGTTTTTCATCATCAAATTCAAATGCGCCTTCATGAACAAATACTATATGTGGATGGTAGCGCTGGTCGCGGCCTTAGTTTTAGGTTGGACGATTTATCGCGATGTCCAGATAGAAAAAATATACCCAAGCGACCTGCGGAACCGGGTTGTGGGGGCAAGATTGCAAAAAGACGGCAAGATGCCTTACTTCTATAAATGGAAGCCCGCCGATGGATTGAGATACTACGACCCAACGAATTTTGACACATTGAAGGTTTCCAATATAACCACTACACCTTATTTCAACCAATTACTGTATCCGATAGCTGATATGGAGCAAAGAACCATCTCCCGCTTTTGGGTATATCTGCAATATATTTTCCTGTTTATTATGGTGGGGATGGCGCTTAGGTTTGCCGACACTTTTCTCCGGAAAATGATGGTGTTTTCAGTTGCTGTTTCTTTTCTTTTTACGCACGCCTGGATGAAGGTAATTGAAACTGGTCAAATGTATCTTTTTATACCTTTGTTTGCATTTGCCTTTTATTTTTTTCTAAGTAAGCCGAAGAATACAGCGGCGGCATTGACGGCAGGGCTTTTTGCGGTGTCATTGGTGCTGATTCGCCCTAACACCGTTTTTATGTTTCTTCCTATCCTATTCCTTGCCGGTAAGTACCACCTGCGTTACAAGCTGACTTTTTTGATTCCGGTTATAATGGTGCTTGGGTATATCATAGGCAGCGGACAGCAGCGGGCGTTGTGGGCGGACTATGCCGAAGGTCTGTCGGAACAATTGAAACTCCACCAGGATTTGGAACCCACTGGTCAGTATAACGGAGCAGATCCCGGGTTTTTGTCATGGGAAGGATGGAACAGAAATGAGATAGCGGCTGCGCAGGCAAACACCACTTATTTCAATTATTCAGAAAATGGCAACTTTTTTGTTTTGGTCGAACGTATATTTGGGAAAAAACTCTCCCCCGTTTTTTTGAATGTTGCATCACTGCTGTTAATTGGTATTATAGCCGGCCTTTTTTATTTTTATAATAGAAAATCCGGTTTTGAACTGTATAATATTGCCCTGCTCGGATTTAGCTTGTATATGGTCTCCGATCTTTTTTCTCCCTTTTACCGGCATCAGTATAATACAGTGCAATGGCTTTTTCCTTTATTGCTCGCAGCGGCGGGCTATATCAAACGCTATCAATGGATCTATGGGGCGCTTGCGGCCGGCATCATCCTGAATATCATTAACACTCCGTATATAAAAATGGAACATACCATAGGTGAATATGTTATATTGGCAGCATTTTTATCACTGGCGTTTGTTTATAACCCAAATGGAAAATTAAAAGAGAGACTCAATGTCTGACTCGATGAAGCATGCTATTATTATCGGGGCAGGACCTGCGGGATTGACGGCAGCTTATGAATTGCTTTCTAAAACGGATATCCTGCCTATCATTATTGAGCAGGATAAGCAGGCGGGCGGATTGTCAAAGACGCTTGATTTCGAAGGCAACAAGATAGATATCGGTGGGCATCGGTTTTTTTCCAAGTCCGATAAGATCATCAAATGGTGGCTACACTTCCTGCCGCTTGCAGGTGAAGGAAACCAGAAAGATTTCCATATCCAATACAAAGGTGCACGGGCAAATTTCATAAGTGGTGAAACGGCGAATACAGATGAAGAACGGGTGATGATGCTGCGGCCCAGGAAATCAAGAATATACTTTGAAAATAAGTTTTTTGACTACCCGCTTCAGTTTAATGGCAGGACGCTGATGAATCTGGGGATTCCCAGGACCATTGGTTTTGCCTTTTCCTATATTCATGCGAAACTTTTTCCGGTTAAACCCGAACGAAGTCTTTCTGATTTTTTCCGGAATCGTTTTGGAAAGAAGCTGTACCGGACTTTTTTTAAAAGTTATACAGAAAAAGTGTGGGGAGTTCCCTGCGAGGAATTACCCGCCACCTGGGGACATCAGCGAGTGAAGGATCTGAGTATCGGCAGGGTATTGAAACACGCCATTAAGTCACTGTTTATTCGCAATAAAACCCTGCATCAAAAAGGGACGAGTACCAGCCTCATTGAGCAATTTATGTACCCCAAATACGGTCCGGGTCAGATGTGGGAAACCGTCGCGGAAGCCATAGAAAGAAAAGGCGGGAAAATTTATTATAACACAACGGTTTCGGCATTGAATGTTTCAGGTGGTCACCGGGTAGTGTCCGTAGAAACTGAAAATTTTGATACCGGGGAGAAGATAACGTTTAACGGAGACTACTTTTTCTCCACCATGCCGATTCGGGAATTAGTCGGAAAGATGGAGAACATAACCGTGCCTCATTCCGTACAAACGGCCGCTCGATCTTTGGAATACCGGGATTTTTTGATTGTCGGGATATTGGCATCTGAACTGTCCATTAAAGAAACGAAAGAGAAATTTACAGATAACTGGATTTACATCCAGGACAATTATGTCCGTGCCGGAAGAATTCAGTTTTTTCATAACTGGAGTCCTTACCTCGTTCAAAACAGGAATGATGTATGGATAGGCGTTGAATATTTTTGTAATGAATCGGATGATTTCTGGAAGCAGGATGATGAGTCCATTGCGGCTGAGGCGATTTGGGAGATGGAAAAAATAGGTGTCTTGAAAAGAGACAGGGTTAAGGATAGGTGGGTAGTGAAAGTGAAGAAAGCTTATCCTTCTTATTTTGGTGGTTACCGGTATTTTAGTGAGGTTCAGCAGTACCTGGATGGTTTTGAAAATCTTTTTCTGATAGGCAGGAATGGAATGCATCGTTATAATAACACCGACCATAGTATGCTAACCGCAATGGAGGCCGTTGAGAATATTATAACAGGACGTAAGGATAAATCAAATATCTGGGATATTAATACGGAGGATGAGTATCACGAGGAACAGACAGTGTAATCGCGTAATAAAATTATTGAGATGGAAAGGCGGATTAGCGGTTGGTCAGGCTTACGGCAGCAGCGGTGAGGTCATCCACGATTCTGCCCGCACTGATAAGTCGTTTAAACCAATAGGGCTCATAGAGGCTGCTAATCATTACTCCCTGTGAAGAGGCGGCGTGTACAAATTTATAATCCTGCAGGTAAACACCTACATGGGTAACTCCTTTACCACGGGTATTAAAAAATACCAAATCACCCTCTCTTAGCTCATTCTCTCCTATCGTGGTACAAGCTTTTTTTTGCTCAATAGCGGTACGTGGAATATCTACTCCGTAAATCGCTGACAACAAAGTTTGTGTAAAGGCCGAACAATCAATTCCCTTGCTGGTGCTGCCCCCCATCCGGTAAGGCGTTCCCCACCAGCTTTCAATGAATTTGTATAGCTCTTTGTTTTTCAATTTCTCCACCTCAGTATTCATCAGGATGGCGTACTTAAACTGTAGCGCTTCCGTTTGCTCTATTGTATAGGCCGGGAACATATAAGAGTGAGAGACTTCGTCATTTTCCGGTACGGATGGAATTTCTGCTTCTGCTTTTTTCTTTGAAGCAGACGAACCGTGGTGAAAGACAATGTTATTCAGAAAAACAGGATTGTTGCTGGTTGCGTTACCACCAGACTCCTTCACGGAGACCGTTGAATGACGGGCGCTGGTGCAACTGCCCGCAAATAATGCCAATGCCGCAATAAATAATAAATTACGCAACCCGTCCAGTTTTGAATGAGCAAAATAGTTAACAAAAATTAAGCCAGCAATTAAAAAGAAGAAAAAATCATACTATTTAGACCTGATTTATGTCTTCTATATGTAATTCACTGTTAAACAGATTGCCAAACGCAGCAGGCGGTATAAAATTTTATTGGATTTCTTAATTAATTCTAAAATAAAGAACCGGTCCTGAATGAACCGGTTATTATATTATTCCGAAAAAAGCAATGGGCTGACTAATTCTGTTTGTTTTCCGGCGGACTTTCATCCGCCGAACGCTTTTGCTTAGTTATTGAGGTCTGATCATCTATCCTAATGATTCAACAATGTAAAGATGCTGCGAATTTACGCCAAAAGGAATTTTATTCGGTTGGAGGAGTTTTAGCTTCGATTTTCAGTAGCATTTCAACGATAAGTATAAATACTTATACGTGTATAGGAGTTCATTTTTGAATAATAAAAGGACTGGATTAGGAGAGGACTCCGCCCTGCGGTTGGAAACGGGATACCAGGACATAACAAATGGTAATTGAGATCGTCATAGCCTCCCCGAACGATTCGTGAGACTGGCGGAGAAAGGACATGCTGGCAATTTTTGACAACGGTTTTTAATTGGGAAGAAATTCTTAGATTGAGGTCTGTTTTTATGTAAAGTATCTGGTGTTTCTATATGAATACAAAAATCAAAAAAGCCTTTTTGGTTCTTTTAGCCTTTTGTTGTGTTGCCGCTTTTCCCGGGAAGAATATTACCTGGATAGCTATCGGCGACTCCATTACCTATTTGAATGACCATCCGGATGAAACAGGCAATCGCGTTAACAAGGGATATTTGACACGGGTAGCGGAGAAATTGCCGGGTGTCCGGTACGTGAACCAGGGCCACAATGGATGGACTTCAGGAGGCATTGCCGCTGAAATTGAAAATCTGGGACTTAGTAAGGCGGATATCTATACGGTATTTTTAGGAACGAATGATTGGTGGAGCGGCAGACGGATCGGCGCCATCGAAGATTATACGTTGAATAGAGGAAATAATTCCGTCTATGGCTCTTTCAGAATAATTATTAATAAACTGAGGAGTCTGAATCCTTCGGCTAAGATTATACTTATCACGCCTATGAAAAGGGGAGACTTTGTTCAGGTAGGTAATCCGCGCAATTTAGCCTGGGGCTCTTACCGGGACACGAACGGTCAATCGCTTGCAGATTTTGCAGAAGCGATTAAAGAAATAGGAAAACTGGAGCAAATTCCCGTGATTGACTTGTATAACAAGAGCGGCATGACCCACAAAAACATGGTTCGTTTCAAGCGCCTGATGGATCCCGCTTCGGGGTCTTACCGTAACTATAAATATCCTTCTTATATAGATATACCGTTTCATCCTGACAAAGACGAATATCCTTATCCTTTAGAATCCATTGATATGACTTATGATGGTCTCCACCCTTCTGATAAAGGGAATGCAATTATCGCCAAAATGCTGGTGAAAGAAATGAAGAAGTATAAATAATAGTTACGACCCCCTGTGATGTAAAAGCAACCCTTCATTCTTTATTTGCCAAATTTTTTCTTTAAAGCGTTGAGCGCATCTGTTAGAGACACCTCTGATGAATCATTTTCCGCAGACCTCTTTTTGGGCTGCTGATTCGGATTTCTGTTAAACTCCCTTCTGACGGATGGCTCCTGGGTTTGTTTGATGGAAAGAGATATCCGTTTTCTCAGGAGATCAACTTCCAATACTTTCACCGTTACCTTATCATTCAGTTTTAACACCTCGGACGGATCCTGGATATATTTGTGGGCTATCTCCGATACATGCACCAGCCCATCCTGCTTTACGCCGATATCCACGAATGCGCCAAACCTCGTAAGATTGGTAACGATCCCCGGCAATAGCATCCCTTCCTTTACTTCTTCAATACTATAGATGGAAGCGAATTCAAATTGGTGCGCTTCGCTACGCGGGTCTAAACCAGGTTTCTGTAATTCCTGGAGTATATCGTGAATGGTGTGCTCACCAAACCGGGCGTCTATGTAATTCTTCGGTTGTATTGATTTAATGGCGGTTTCATTGCCAATAAAGTCTTTAACATCCAGTTCCTTATCGGCTGCCATTCTTTGTACAATGGAATAAGATTCGGGATGTACGGTACTGTTGTCCAATAAATTTTCTCCGTCCTTTATCCGTAAGAAACCGGCGCATTGTTCAAAAGCCTTGTCGCCCAGTCGTGGTACTTTCAGCAGTTGAGTACGATTGGTGAACCTCCCGTTTTCGTTTCGGTATTTTATAATATTATCTGCCAACGTAGCTCCTATACCGCTGACATAAGCAAGTAAATGCTTGCTCGCGGTGTTCAGATTTACGCCTACCTGGTTCACACAACTGATTACCGTTTGGTCTAACCGTTCCTTTAATCTGAATTGGTTCACGTCGTGCTGATACTGACCGACGCCGATACTTTTGGGGTCTATCTTCACTAATTCTGCGAGCGGGTCCATTAGCCTGCGACCGATGCTGATTGCACCCCGGACGGTAATGTCATGGTCGGGAAATTCTTCTCTTGCAACCTCGGAAGCGGAATAGATAGACGCGCCGTCTTCATTTACAAGGAAGACCGGTAAGTTGAGCCCCAGGCTTTTAATGAATCTTTCGGTTTCCCTGCCGGCGGTTCCGTCACCAATGGCTATGGCTTCTATCTGGAAGGCATCCACGAGGTGGCGGACGGTGGCTTCAGAATGATGCAGTTTGTTGGGTTCGTGTACAAAAATTAGATCATTGTGCTTCAAAGAGCCTTTCTCATCAAGGCATACTACTTTGCAGCCCGTCCGGTAACCGGGGTCAATAGCCAATATCTTTTTGCTCCCCAACGGAGAGCTAAGGAGCAACTGTCTCAGGTTTTCTGCGAATACATTGATGGCTTCTTCATCAGCCCTTTGCTTGAGCAGCGTTCGGAACTCGGTCTCAAGCGACGGTTGTAACAAACGCCGGTAGCCTTCCCTGATCGCTTTTTTGACCTGTGCGCTGCTTTCATTCATGCCTTTGACATAAAGGGTTTCTATAACTTCCAGCGCTTTTTCTTCTTCCGGTGCTATAGCCATTCGAAGAATACCCTCCATGAAACCTCTTAGTACCGCGAGCGCCCGGTGAGAAGGAACCTGCATCACCGGTTCCTGGTAATCGAAATAATCTTTGAACTTAATACCCTCGGTTTCTTTTTCAGTCACTACTTTGCTTTGCAGGGTAGCATTCAATTCAAAAAATTTACGCATCTTGTCCCGTAAAGCCGCATCTTCGGTGATCAACTCCGCAATAATATCTCTGGCGCCCTGTAACGCATCTTCGGCGGTGGTAATCTTTTCATTAATATATGGGGCTAACTCATCGGCAAGCGCTGAATCTTTCTGTTCGAGGATCAACAGCGCTAAAGGTTCCAGTCCGTTTTCCCGCGCTATCTGCGCTTTCGTTCTTCTTTTCGGTTTATAGGGCAGGTAGATATCTTCCAAAGCGTTAATGGAAGTAGCTTTGTCTAATTTTTCCTTAAGTTCATCGGTCATCTTTCCCTGCTCGGTGATAGATTTTTCGATGGCGGACTTTCTTTCCGCAAAAGCCTTCAGGCTTTTAGATTCGTCTTCAATCTGCTGAATAGCCACCTCATCCAGGGCGCCTGTTTTATCTTTTCTATAGCGGGCAATGAAAGGGATGGTGGCCCCTTCTTCCAGAAGCGCTAATACTGAATCAACCTGAGAAACCCGGATATTAAGCTTAATTGCTATTTGATTAGCCAAATTTGTCATAAGAATGCGAAACTAACGGGTGATTTTGAAAACAAAAACTTGTTAAAGTAAGAGCGATTATTTAAGAGAACAATCAAAGGAA
Source organism: Chitinophagaceae bacterium (assembly GCA_019454915.1). Classification (GTDB taxonomy): domain Bacteria; phylum Bacteroidota; class Bacteroidia; order Chitinophagales; family Chitinophagaceae; genus Agriterribacter. The sequence continues at coordinate 3,743 of JACFNM010000053.1, read as the reverse complement.
GATGAAATTTGCGCCAAAAGCCGGTTATATCGCCCGTAGAACCAACTTTTTGTTCAAATTAAGGATGGAAAGGATCGTATTGTTACGATTTGTATATGATGGCTGTGTATAATTCGTTAATAATAATGAGGTTTGATAAAATAGACTGTACTAATTTTCACTTTGTTTCTTCTATTTTTGGCCACTTTATAAAAAATTCAGTGCTGTGCGTTTAAAGAGTTTAGAAATCAAGGGTTTTAAGAGTTTTGCTGACAAAACAACCATCAATTTTGACCAGGGGATTACCGGGATTATCGGACCTAACGGCTGCGGTAAGAGTAATATCATTGATTCTATCCGGTGGGTAATCGGGGAGCATAAGATCAGTAATCTGCGCAGTGAAAACCTGGAGAGTCTCGTTTTTAACGGTTCCCGGACACGAAGCGCCAGCGGGCTGGCCGAGGTGAGCCTGACTTTTGAAAATACCAGAAATCTGCTTCCTACGGAGTTTGGGACGGTAACGGTAACCCGTAAATTTTTTAAGAGTGGGGAAAGCGAGTATCGGCTCAATGACGTGAATTGCCGTCTTAAAGATATTCATAATCTTTTCCTGGATACGGGTATCAGCAATGACAGTTATGCCATCATTGAATTAGGGATGGTAGACGATATCATAAAAGACAAGGATAACAGCAGACGCCGTATGGTGGAACAGGCTGCTGGTATTACAATATATAAGACAAGAAAGAGGGAGGCTAAGCTGAAGCTGGATGCTACAGAGCAGGATTTAGCCCGCATAGAAGATCTGCTTTTCGAAATTAACAACCAGTTGAAGAGCCTGGAAAGCCAGGCGAAAAAGGCGGAAAAATATTATGAGATTAGGAAGGAGTATAAGGAGCTGAGCATTGAACTGGCAAAGGCGGTGCTGGAGGGTTTCAATCTGACTTATAAAGATTTGAATGAGCAGCAGCAGACAGAAATTGATAAGCGATTTGAACTGGAGGCGGATATAGCGAAAGATGAAGCTGCAATTGAGCAGGATAAGTTGAATTTCATTGCGCAGGAGAAGAGCTTGCAGGAGATGCAGCACAATTTCAATGCGCTTATTGAGACGGTGCGGGGGAAGGAGAATGAAAAAAGCCTGGGTGAGCAAAGGATGCAGTATTTAAAAGAACGTGAACTCGGTTTGCGGGATTTTCTGGGTAAATCGGAGGGGCAGCTTAGCGGACTGGAAGAAAGCATCGCGTTTACGACAGCACAGATAACGGATGAAGAATCCAGGTTAGGGGAATTTACTGAGAAGATGGAATCGTTGAAAGAGAGTGTAGAAGAGAAGAGACAAATTTTTGATGAGAAGCGTGTGGCCATAGATACCGTTCGCAGAGATAACCAGGCTTTGCAAAGAAAGCAATTTGATGCCGAGAAAGAAGTGGCTGTCGCGGATGCTTCTATTCAAAATATCCAGCGCTCAATAATGCAGGGCGAAGAGGAGCAGGATCAGCGGAAGCAGCAAAGGATGAGGCTTGAGCTGGAAAAAGAAGAGAAAGAAGCGGAACTCGAACAGAAGAGAACTGACTTAACACAGGCTCAGGAGCAGCATGAATACGCGAAGGAGCAGATATTTAAGACGCAGGAGAAGGCAGAATCATTACGAAATCAATTAGCAGAAGAAAGTCGGAAACTGGACGCACGGAAGAATGAACACGCCTTATTAAAGAGTCTTATAGACTCCATGGAAGGTTATCCGGAGAGTGTTAAGTTTCTTCATAATAATCCCGATTGGAATCAGTCCGCACCGATCCTATCCGATATCATTTATGTGAAAGAGGCCTACAGGGCGGCTGTAGAAAATGTGTTAGAGCCTTATTTGAATTATTATATCGTAGAAGATCTGGAGGAGGGCTTAAAAGCCGTACATCTTTTACACGCAAATCAAAAAGGGAAAGCGAATTTTTTTCTCCTGGACAAAATTAATGCATTCAGTACCGCTAATCAACATGCAAAACCGGAAGGTACCATACCTGCGCTGGATGTAATAGAAGTTGACGCCAGGTACAGGAAGCTGGCGGAATACCTGCTGAGTAATGTATATATAGCTGAAAATGATGAGGTATTACTGCATAGCAATGGCGCCATTGTGTTGGAAAAGAATGGACGGTATGTGAAAGGAAGGTATTATCTGACGGGCGGGAGTGTTGGTTTGTTTGAAGGCAAGAAGATCGGTCGTGCTAAAAACCTTGAGAAGCTGCAGGAAGAAATTCTTGCACAGGAAGAAGTGGTCAGCGAATTGAAAGCTGCCATACAAACAAAACATAGTGAAGTTGCAGATTTTAGCCGCCAGTTGAAAGAAGACGCTATCAGGAAGATGCAGGAGGAAATCAACGCCCTCACCAACCAGACTTTTTCTCTTCAAAATAAATTGGAGAACCTGCAGCAGATGGAAGAGAACGGTAGTCGTCGTATTGAGGAATTGAGGACCCAGTTGGAAGATAAGCATCACGCCATATCGGACGTGCGCGAAGAATTAGAACAGTTGAATGTACAATTGCAGGATTTGCAAAACAGAACCAGGGAAGCGGAAGCGGAATATTCGGTTGCGGAGCAGGAGTATAATTTCTCCAATGCGGCATTTAACGACGGCAATTTGCAGTTTACGCGCTTCCAAAGCAAGGTAAATTCATTGAAGCAGGAGCATCAGTTCAAGAGCGGTCAACTAAATGATTTGAAAACCCGTGTGGAACAAAGTGGCGTACAATTGAAGGAAGTGGGCGAACAGATTGCGGACACTATGGCAACCCTTGAGAATACTGCGGCATTGCTGGTTGATTTGCTGCGGCGTAAGGAAGAAGAAGAAAAGAAGCTGAATGAAGCGGATCAGGCGTATTATAACAGCCGGAACGCATTGGCTGAAAAAGAGTCGGCCCTGCGCCTTAAACAGAAGTCTAAAGAACAGTTGGATCATTTGGTGACTGAGATTAAAGATAAGCTTGGCGACCTGAAATTGAAACTGGCAGGAATGAAGGAGCGGATGAGTGTAGAATTCAAAGTGGACCTGGATGCCATTTTAGAAGAAGCCCGCAATTCCGATGCGACAGCCGAAGACCTGCAGGCATCATGCGACCGGATGAAAAAGAGGCTGGAGAACATGGGAGAAGTGAATCCTACAGCCATTGAAGCTTTTCAGGAGATGAGTAAGCGCTATGAATTTATCCTGGAGCAGAAGAACGACCTGGTAAATGCAAAAGATAGCTTGTTACAGACGATACAGGAAGTGGAGGCAACTGCAAACCAGAAGTTTTTGGAGACCTTCAATATGGTGAGGGAGAATTTTCAGAAAGTATTTAAGGCTTTGTTTACGGAAGAGGATACGGCGGATATTTTGTTGGAGAATCCGGAGAATCTTGCTGAAACGAGCATTGATATCATTGCCAAGCCAAAAGGGAAAAGACCTTCTTCCATTACTCAGTTAAGCGGTGGGGAGAAAACTTTAACGGCAACCGCGTTATTGTTTGCTATTTACCTGATCAAGCCGGCGCCCTTCTGTATATTAGATGAAGTGGATGCTCCGCTCGACGATGCCAACGTGAATAAGTTCACCAATATGATTCGCCAGTTCAGTGAAAATTCGCAGTTTATTATTATTACCCACAATAAGATGACCATGTCTACAGTGGACGTAATATATGGCGTTACCATGCAGGAGCCGGGCGTGAGCAAACTGGTACCCGTAGATTTCAGGGGCTTGAGTAATTAGGATGGAAGAC
>JACFNM010000586.1 GCA_019454915.1 Chitinophagaceae bacterium | reverse complement strand
AATCAGTTGTTCAATGAAAGTATCGCTCTCGAAGATTCCTTGTTGAAGCACATTAATGAAAATATTACGCTGATACAAGACCTTATCGAACAAATTGAAACTGCGCTCAATTTAAAATTTCCATACTATACCCTCGAAGGGCCTGATAACGGACTGGTAAAAAATGCCATTGCTTTTAGTTATAAGTTCTCTAAAGGTGTAACTGCTCAATCAACCGGCGGCGTACTGTATAATGATGAGGATGAAAATATCAATAGCGAGAATTTCTCCGTAACGCCTACAGAACCCGGCTACTGGTTATTCAACAGAAGCAGCAAGAATGGCAACTTCACCTTTGTGAAATACCATCTGATGAATATTAAGCCTTCTAACCAGGCTCCGGTCATTACTGATCATTTTCCTAAATCAAGGGAAATTAATATCAATAGTTCAGACGACCTTTTAAAATTCCGCGTCTCGGCCACTGACCCGGAAGGAGATCCACTTAAGTACGAATGGTTTATCAATGGAAATCCCGCAGGTAATACAGATTCGCTTTCCCTTGCTCTATTGACGTGCAGCAACGCTTACTATAAGATATTGGTGAGAGTGACTGACACAGAAACCGGAAACTATCATGGTTTTCAGGAATGGGACGTAAGCATTACAGGAGATAATGCTCTTTGCAACAATGCTCCTTCAGCGAAAAATGCCACCTACTGGTACTTTGGATATAATTCCGGCCTGAGATTCGGTGGAAGCAGGCCGGTTCCGCTTACAGATGGCATATTAAGTAACTTTGAAGGCGCCAGCTCAATGAGTGATACCGCAGGTAATTTTCTGTTTTCTTCAGATGGGATGAAAGTCTGGAACCGTCTTCATAAACAGATGCCTAATGGAAATAATTTAATCTCACACCCTTCGGCAACACAGGGACCAATCACCGTTCCTTATCCCGGACAGCCCGATAAATACATTTTATTTACTGTAGGCGTTGCCTGGGGCGGTCCAACAGATATCGCCTATAACGTCATCAATATGAAACTGGATAACGGGCTGGGTGATCTCGAAAGTAAAAATGTGAAAATTAGTATCACCAGTTCAGAAAAACTCGCTGCTGTTTATCATCATAACAGACGACATATCTGGGTGCTGACACACGATCCGCTCAAAAAAAGAATGTTGGCTTTTCTCGTGACGGAGAACGGTGTCTCGCATGTTCCGGTTATTTCTGAATTTCCGGTGCCGGTAAGCAATGATAAAGGCCCCGGATATATGAGATTCTCCCCCGATGGCAGAACTATTGCTACGGCTAATTTCCAGAGTAATGTTGATTTGTACGATTTTGACAACAAAACGGGCGTTGTTAGTAATCTGAGGACCATACAGCTTCAAAATATCTTAAAGGGATATGGTTCTTATGGCATTGAATTTTCTCCGAATAATAAATTGTTGTACGTAGCCGACCATAGAGGAGAGAATAGGATCTATCAACTTGGTTTAAGCTATCCTACTCCACAGGAAATCGCGAATAATCGTTTTGTATTAGAAGCAAGCCCTGCGGCTCTTGGAGCGCTTCAGTTGGGTCCGGACGGAAGGATATATGTAGCCAGAGAAAATATGCAATGGCTCGGCGTAATTAATAATCCAAATGAAAAAGGAAGCAACAGCAATTATGTATTAAACGGACAATCACTGGCAGGCAAAAAAAGTTCACTGGGTTTACCGGGCTTCATCTCATCGGTATTTATCAGGAACCAGATTGCTTACAGCGGCAATTGTGCGGGGATGTCGGCTTCGTTCTCTT
>JACFNM010000585.1 GCA_019454915.1 Chitinophagaceae bacterium | reverse complement strand
GGAAGTCTGAATATCTTCCGCCGATGCATGAAAATGGTAATCTATATTTTTCTTCTCTGCCAGGTCTGTAAAAGACAACGTAATCTCTTTCACAAAAGACACAATGTTGCCAACGGTGGGATATAGCCGAAGTTCATTTTTTTCCAATTTTCTGAAATCTAATAATTGATTCACTAATCCCAGCAACCGCCTGGCATTCCGATAAATAAGCTGGTACTGCCTCTTCAGCGCATTATCTTCCGTATGTTTTAATAGTTGCTCAACAGGCGAAAGAATTAAGGATATCGGGGTTCGGAACTCGTGACTCACGTTGGTGAAAAACTTCAGCTTCAGCATATCCAACTCATGCACCCTTTCGGATTCCCTTTTTTGCAGGGCCATTTGAAAACGGATATTTGCCCGCCGGATGGTAAGCCTTCTGCCGAGTAACAACAAAATTATTCCCAGTCCGAGGTAAAGAAAATATGCGGGAGTGGTTTTCCAAAACGGAGGAAGGATATTGATTTGAAGATAGGCCTCCTGTCCGGGATCGGAATCCCCCTCGTGCCTGACCCTTAGCCGGTATTTCCCCGGGTCTATATTGGTAAAAGTAAGCGTTCTGCGGCCTCCGTCTGTTGACAGCCACTCATTGTTGAATCCCTCAAGTTTGTATTGAAATTTGTTCCTTACCGACATCCCCAGTCCTAAGGAGGAAAAAGCTATAGAAAATACATTTTGGTTGTACCGCAGGGTAATATCCGGGCGCTGTGTAACAGACTTATTCAGGATGGTGGTACCCTGTAATTTTGTACCCGGTAAAACAGGGGTATTAAAAACCTGGAACCGGGTAAACACTATTGGCGCCGGCGGTTTTGAAGAAGGGAACCTGTCTGGTTTAAGGACCTCCCAGTATCAATTCGCCCGAACGGGTCTTAAACCCTGCTTTATCGTTAAACTCTCTGCCCTGTAGTCCATTGGATTCATCATAGTTTATAAAATGGAGCGCAATTTCTCCGTCTGCCTTTTGATTAACCACTGCCTGGCTTATCCCGTTAGGCGTGCTCAGCCACAGATTATGTAAATTATCTTCCAGTACCGTGAGAATCGTATTATCGGGCAACCCGTCTTCTTTTCGGAATATAGAAAACCCTTTCCCGTCTCTATGCATCAGATTCAGTCCTTCCCGTGTTCCCACCCAGATAAGACCCCGGCTGTCTTCCAGAATAGCCATTACATTATTGTTACTCAGGGAGTTCGGCTCATTATCGTTATGACCCAGGTACTCAAATTTCGCGGACGACTTAGCATACCAATCTATTCCATTGGATGTGCCAAACAGAATACGTCCCTTACGATCTTCTATGATCGTGGAAATATAATTTGAATGTGTGGAACGGTTTTCCACATTAAAGCGGGTGAAACGCTTTGTTTTTCGGTTGAAGAGATTCAAGCCGCCCGACAGGGTACCTATCCATAGATTTTTATCGGTGTCTTCAAAAATCTCCCAAATACTGTCATCCGATACGCTGCCCGAATCACGTGAGTCATGCCTGAAGTGGATAAAGCGTCTCCCGTCAAAACAATTTAATCCGCCAAAATATGTGCCGACCCATAGTTTTTTTTCATGGTCTATACACAGCGATACAATCACATCACTGCTGATACTGTTGGGGTCTCTTGGATCATGTCTGTATGATTTATAACTATTGGCTGTCCGGTCAAAATACAACAATCCACCTCCGTTGGTTCCAATCCAGAGATTGCCTTTTTCATCCTCAGCAAATTTATTGACATCCTCAAAGGGAAG
>JACFNM010000584.1:1112-1791 GCA_019454915.1 Chitinophagaceae bacterium | reverse complement strand
CAGCGCGGCTGCTGCTTACTGGCAAGCGTTTAAAACACTACTGGCCAATGATTTTGGGTTTCAAGGGCGCAAATATTTTCCGCCACCAGATCCCATTAATGGCTTGCTCAGCTTTGGCTACGGTTTATTGCTAAAGGATGTAACCGCGGCGGTGCAGTTAGTGGGGCTGGACACCTACCTGGGTTTTTTTCATACTATTGATTACGGTCGCCCCTCGTTGGCGCTTGATATGATGGAAGAGTTCCGACCGGTGTTGGTAGATTGGGTAGTACTGGGTATGGTTGCGGCGGGCGAGATGACCGGAGCCAGTTTTGAGGAGACCAGCAACCCCAAACAGCCCATCCGGTTAACCGAACCGGCCATGAATATTTTAATTGAGCGTTACGAACAACGGTTGAATGAAAAAGTCTTCCATCCTGATGCCGGAGGTGAAACCTCTCGCCGGCGCATTATCGAACTACAGGTACGCCGGCTGGCCTGGGTTATTAGAGGCCAGGGGAAAGGGTATCAACCCTATCTGATGGAATAGCGTTAATGATAAAAGGGGAGATCATGCCGCCGGCGTGATGACCAATTCCTCTTTATCGGTTTCTTTTCTATTTTCCAGACAGGAAAACACGTGATGCCATTTTTCAAAAAAGGGCCTGAGTTATTTGTTTATTGTGATGGCGGTATAGGT
>JACFNM010000584.1:0-1102 GCA_019454915.1 Chitinophagaceae bacterium | reverse complement strand
GATTGTAGGATTAGTCAAAAAGAGTATGCCACCTATGACCAGTTTTGAGGCCGAGTACGCTGCCCTGGTACTGGGATTAACCACGGTAAAACGCTTTAACCCCGCCGCCGTACATGTTTTTATGGACAGCCAGGGCGTTATAGATCAAATGACTGGACAACGCCGGGTAATCAGCCAGGGCTTAAAGGTGTGGCACAATCAGGCCTGCCACCTGGCTCATCAATTTAAAAAGATCACATTTACTCATATTCCTCGTGATTTTAACCAACTGGCCGATGCGTTGGCCGGTGAAGCCTGGGCCGAAGCTGAAAAGGGTAATAATGGAACAGGCACTTCAAGCTAACAGTACACATGGGTACCGGAAATGTTTGTGGTAATAAGCTATGATATACCCAGCGACCGGCGGAGGACCAAAGTAATGAAAACGCTAAAGGATTTTGGGCTGCATGTGCAGTATAGCGTATTTGAATGTGAGCTAAAAGACGACGATTTGCGCCGCCTGCGCCAACAGTTAAAAAAACTCATCAACCCGCGACAGGATAACATTCGCTTTTACTATATCTCCAGGGACGATGCCAAGAAACGGCAAGTATGGGGCGTGGAACGCAACAAATTTGAGGTAAAACCCTGGTATCTAATTGGCCAAGAAAAGGATGAGTAACTTTCAAAAGTCTTGTTTCAATCTCAATTCTGGCATATAATGAAAACATATAATTGGATAGCATTACCGAAAAAATTGAAATTACAGATTAATTGGCTGTTGGTTAGTTTAAAAATTTTCCATTTGGACAGGTTGAAATCAGCCTGTTTTTAGGACATTTTAGACACAGATGTACACTTTTTGGAGGGTGATTTTTTGGTTCTCGTTGGCAGGCAAAAAGTGGTAGAAAAAGGTGAAGTTATGCCAGTTTTTGAGTGGAACTTTTACAGACAACCCCCCATTGGGGACCACAATTATGACCTCAGTGGGGGGAAATTTTTTCAGGGCAAACGCCGGCCGGAAAAAACGCCTCGATGAAGAGAGGATTGAAACCTTTCTACCTAAAGAGAGTCGGACATCGAATGGGTTGGACTGAAAAAACGACTCGATGAAGATAGTATT
>JACFNM010000583.1 GCA_019454915.1 Chitinophagaceae bacterium | reverse complement strand
TACCGGCTATGGCTCCACCTATTATACAACCAAGCAGTGCGGAACTCACAAACCAACCTTCTCGGGCAGCAGACATGCTAAATTCTCCTTTTACAAATCCCACGACACCTGATATTACGGCTGTGTCAAAGCCAAACAGAAAGCCACCGAGGGCTGCGATGAAACATACAAAAACCAGGTACCAAAAACGACTGGATGAACGAGTACTCATATAGAATTTTTAAGAAATGCTTTGACAACTTTAGCGGGTTCGTTCCCTTCATTAATGATGGTATAGGCTTCTGCTGCTGCGGGGATTACCCAGGTTTCAGCGTAGTAGAATTGCTGACTATAACCATTCTTTGTTTTTACCAGCACCGATGAACCTTCAACGAGCATTAACACCTGGCAAGAGCCTTCCGTAGTTACTTCTACTTCTTTTTCAAATTCGTACCGGTGAATATCATAAAAATGTTCCGGATGGGTGGGCAGGTGAAAAAGCTTCCAACCCTTTCCTTCTTCAAGCAGAAGTGGTTGAGATATTAATTCCCGTATGACTTTTTCTCCTTTTCTTTCGAAATTCAGATTATTAAATGCATGTTCGATGTTAATCGGCCTTGGCTGTCCGTTCAGATCGAGTCTTAACCAGTCATACATCTTAAAAGTGAATATATAGGGCGTAGCACTTATTTCCAGTACCAGATTTCCGGCTCCCGCGCTATGGATAGTGCCGTTAGGAATTAAAAAGAGATCATGCTTTTGGGCTTTGAAGTATTGTACGTGATCTTTTATCTCTACAGGTTTGCTTTCGCGGTTACTTTGCTCAAGCTCTTTACGAAACTTCTGAGGTTCAATATTTTCCTGAAAGCCAAGATACACACCGGCATCCTGTTCTGCTTCAAGAATATAATAGGTTTCGTCCTGTGTAAAATTTTCTCCGAAGTTTTCTTTTATATAGGAAGGAGAGGGATGACACTGGATGGAAAGATTACCGCCGCGTATGGTGTCAAGAAAATCGAAACGGATCGGAAATTCATCCATAAAGCGGTTATATCCCTTTTCTCCCAAAACTTCTTTAGCGTGTAAAAACATCAGGAAATCGAAAGATATTTCCAATAACCGGTTATTGCTTTCGAGAATTAACCCGTTTTCGGGAGTGATCAACTCAAAAGACCACGCATAATTAATTTCATCAGGATTAAGTCCCCGGATATTGTTTTTCATCCATTGCCCTCCCCAGGCTCCGGGCTCAAACCACGGACGTACACGAAATATATTTTCGCTCATAATCGATAAGGCAGTCTTCATCTCCTGGGCATGCATCCAGGTAATGGAATCCGGTCTCTGTCCGTCTGCTATAATTGTAATCTGATTAATCAGTCTTTTCTTGTGTTTGTTTAAAACCGGCCAGTCAACAAAGTAAAATCGTTTATACATGGCTGACGAAGATTCAATCTGTCGACTTCCGAGGTTAGTGACCCGACCGGCCCGCATCCTGTACTGTAATTCGTTCTTGGGTAAATCAAAATAAATGATTGGTACCTTCCAGCCCGACAAAGCGGCGCCTGGGCCTAATATGATATTGATATCTGCGTCAGCATCCGGCTGACATTGATGTATTGACTCTTTATTGAAGAAATCTTCTAATTCGTAGTCACATCTTGTCCCCCATACGGAACCTTTTTCTCCGAGGTAGGGATTGACCAATTGGCTAATTTCCTGTTCAGAAAGAAACCACTCAGACGTCATCCGGATTTGGAAGCTCAACTTTTTTTCTTCGAAAATTTCAGTCAATCTGTTTTGGATGTCTTC
>JACFNM010000052.1:2247-16541 GCA_019454915.1 Chitinophagaceae bacterium | reverse complement strand
ATCCGGGCCGGTCTGCGTTTTTGGATTTTACTCGCTTCTATCGTATTTTGAACCGCTATGTTTGCTTTATCTAAACTTGTCATTGTATTACTTAGCCCGATACTCTGGATAGTGATATTGTTTTTATGGGGATTGATCAGTAAAAAGCCGATCAGAAAAAAGAGGTGTTACGTGAGCGGTATTATATTGCTGTTATTCTTCTCGAATCCCTTTATTATCAAAAAACTCATACTCGCTTATCAACCTGAGAAGGTAGCATTAAAGGAAGGTGAAAATTTCAGTGCCGGTATTCTTTTGGGCGGCTTTGCCGGTAAAAATAAAAGAGATCAGCAGGCCTATTTTAATGAGCATTCCGATAGATTTATTCAAACGGCTTTACTATACCAGACGGGTCATCTCAGCAAAGTGATTATCGCTGCTGGCGATGGAACGGTTTTTAACAGGGATGATTTTCGGGAAGGTGATTTCATCAAACAGCAGTTAGAAGCCATAGGTGTTCCCGACAGTGCGCTGGCTTTAGACAGGGATTCCCGGAATACCGCTGAAAACGCCATCAATGCCAAACGAATCATTGATTCTTTACACTTACCGCCCCCCTACCTGTTGATTACCTCGGCCATACATATGCCGAGGGCGAAAAGAACATTCGAAAAAGCCGGATTAGCGGTAACAGCTTATCCGGCGGCTTTCACGGTGATGCCAATGGACAGTGTGATTCCGACTGATTATTTTTTGCCGTCCGCTAAATCACTTAGAGACTGGGAAATGTATTTGAGAGAAATGGTGGGGAGCCTGATGTACCGGATGGCAGGAAGGAGTTGAATCTTTTTGCCGCTTCCGGCTACTTACTGCACTTTTCTGTTGAAATATCCCACTATATAACTGACGATAAATAACTGAAAAGCGTGAAAAAGCATCAGCGGCAACAACATAAACCCAACTACAGAAGCGTCATTGAATAGCACTTTGGAAAATACGGTACCATGCACCAATGATTTTTTTGAACCGCAGAACAAGGCCGTAATCCTGTCTTCTCTGTTAAAGGATAGCAATTTTGTTATCAGATAAATGAGTCCATATAAAATAATAAACAGCGCAATGGTTGCAAAGGACAAAAACACCAGGTCCAAAAATCTCATCTCCGAAAAAACACCGTCGTGAAACGACTGGGCGAAACTTTTATACACAATTAAAACGATCACACTCTTGTCGAATAAGGAAAGCTGCTTACCGTATTTCGCTGCCCAGCCACCCAATAGTTTCTGAACGGAAATACCGGCAATTACCGGGATAATAATTTCAGTCAGTAACTTAAAATAGATACGAAGAAAATCCAAATCACCCTGTTGCTGCAAAAAAATACCCATCCACAAGGGCGTTAATATAAGCCCGATAAGCCCCGAAATACTCGCATTAAAAATAGCTGCGGGTAAGTTCCCCTTAGCAAGAGCCACCATCACTACCGAAGAAGATACGGTGGATGGCAGCGCGGCAAGAAAGAAAAAGGACAACCAGATCATTCTTTGATGATCGTTCTGCATCCACGGATAAAATCCTAATACAAGCAAAGGGCAAATAACAAAGGTGGTGACCTGGATCAGCACGTGCAGTCTCCAGTTCTTTAGCCCCATCTTAATCTTTTCAGGACTGAGTTTTACCCCATAAAAGAAAAAGATGAGCATGATGCCGCCACTGGCAATTTTGTCGAGGAAAACCCTGGACGCTCCCGCCCCGGCTTCGGGAGTAAACCAGGCCACCACCACTGAAATAAATAAGGCTAATACAAATTTATCCGGCTTCATACGTTCTCGGGTTTTGTCAGGCTTGTAGCAGGGAAAGAGTCAGGAACCTGGCAAAAATAACAAAGGCGGCATTTGTATGCTGAAAAAAATTTTTACCGCTGCCCGATAATATCCTGGTTCATTGTCCGCTCTTTTTCGGTTATAGTCAGGCTACCTGCTTTCCTTACCAAACATATGAACTCCTGGCGATAACCTTCCGGATCCTCTCCCAGCGAAGACTGCGCCAATGCTAATACGCTGTTATAAGAAGATTGCTGCAGGAAGGCTGATTCGGTTAATAACATTCCGAATTCAGCCACTGCTGCCGCAAACCGGAAATCGGGAGAACTTGCTTCTAAGGGCGTTCTTGTGTCAAGGACAGGATATTCGAAACGCCGGCTTTTTTCCTTATCAGGCTCTTTGTACCGAACCTTAATGGTCATCAATTCGGGTGAACCATCGCCTGTTGTTTTCGTTGGGAGATTTTGATACTTTAACGGGTCTACCTTTTCAATAAAATCGCTTTGTATCCCGGCAGGTATAATTTCGTATAAGGCGGTTACAGAGTGACCACTTCCCAGTTCGCCGGCATCCTTCCGATCGTTATTGAAATCTTCCTTTTTAAGCAGCCGGTTTTCGTAGCCGATTAACCGGTAGGCAGCTACTTTCGAAGGATTAAATTCAATTTGCAGCTTTACATCTTTAGCGATGGTAAATAATGTACCTCCGAATTCATGAACCAATACTTTTTTTGCCTCGTTGATGTTATCAATATACGCATGATTGCCATTGCCTTTATCGGCCAGTTTTTGCATCTTATTATCCTTATAGTTACCCATACCATAGCCCAGCACGGTAAGGAAAACCCCACTTTTTCTTTCCTGTTCTATAAGCCTTTCCAGTGCGGCATCACTGCTCACGCCTACATTGAAATCACCGTCTGTGCATAAGATGACGCGGTTGTTTCCGTTCTCAATAAAATGCTCCCTCGCAATTTTATAGGCCAGCTTAATGCCTTCTCCTCCTGCAGTATATCCTTCGGCGCGCAAAGCGTCAATGGCATTCCGGATGGTTTGCTTTTTGTCTCCTCCGGTGGCAGGCAGGGATAATCCGGCTGCCCCTGCGTACGTTACTATGGAAACCTTGTCCCCTTCGCGCAACTGGTCAGCGAGTAATTTCATAGATTGTTTAACAAGCGGCAGTTTATTTTCTTCATCCATGGAACCGGATACGTCAATCAAGAAAACAAGATTGGAGGGGGGAATATGCTCAACGGCCAATTTCCTTGCCTGTAAACCCACCAGGATGAGACGGTGTGTTTTATTCCAGGGAGCCTCCGATATCTCCGTATGAAGAGCAAAGGGCTGGTCATTAGCGGGCTGCGGATATTGGTAGTGAAAATAATTGATGAGTTCTTCGGTTCTGACTGCTCCGGCAGGGGGTAATTGCCCGTTATTCAAATAACGTCTCACATTACTATATGAGGCCGCATCCACATCAATCGAAAAGGTAGACAGCGGATTGTCCCTGACAGATAAAAAAGTATTTTCCGTTATGCCATCATAGTCTTCGGTATCGAAATTATTTATCCGGCTTCCATACATCTGGTCATATTGACCGGGCGATGATGGAACATTTTGGGAGCGATAGGAAGAAGCGCCCCTGATTACCACACCGGCGGGCATGCCTTCCAATTGCATAGCCGGTGAAGTCTGCCGCGTAACGGAACCCGTTATGTTCCTCTTTCTTGCAGGCGCCAGTCCGGTCCCTACTACCTCCTCCAGCTCGTTCAGCGATTGGGTTAATATAATACGGACATTCGATTTCCCGGTTAATTCAAGTTCCTTATTTTCATAACCAATCGCTGAAAATATTAAAACCGGATTGGTTGAGGTAACGGTTATTTGAAAATGCCCTGCGGAATCCGATAAGGTCATATTCCCCGTTCCTTTTTCTAAAACGGATACGCCGGGAATAGCGGCTCCGGTATTATCGCTCACGGTTCCCTTTACGGTAAACGGCGGCGTGGGCGAAAAAGCGATGGATGCAGCCGCCATTAAGAGGCTGGCTATAATTAAATACTTCATAAAAATAATTTTTGGGTTTACACTGAATCCTTGATGCAGGTATATAAACGATTACACAAAACAGGTTTAAAATTTCGCGTGGAGGAGGCAGGATGCTTGTTATTACAAAGTTTCCTGTTATTTTTATACCCGACCATCATCCAGTTTATTTGCTTTTTATCAGGAACATATCTCCGTCTAAAAGCTCCGACCGGGAGTTGTTAGCGTCCTACCGGCAAACCGGGGACTTACGTGTATTGGCTGATTTGTATCAGCGATATATGGATTTGGTGTATGGTGTTTGCCTGAAGTATTTGGCGGACAAAGAGCAGAGTAAAGATGCGGTAATGAGTATTTTTGAAGAATTGACAGAAAAGTTAAAAACACATGAAGTAACTAACTTTAAGAGTTGGTTGCATACCGTAACGCGCAACTATTGTCTGATGCAGTTAAGAACCCCGAGGAATATGAAGACCGTGGAATTCAGTCCGGACTTTATGTATTCAGAAGACGCCGTGCATCTTAATGGAATATGGGAAAAAGAAGAGCAGCTTGTTAGATTAGAAAAGTGTATAGAGATGCTTTCCGAAGATCAGAGAAGAGTAATCGAGCTGTTTTATATACAACAAAAATGTTATGATGAAATAGCTGAAATGACCGGGAATGACTGGAATAAAGTGAGGAGCTATATTCAGAACGGGCGAAGAAATCTTAAAATCTGTATGGAGAAAGATGGCGAAGTATAAAACAAAAGCGGACGTTGGGGGTGTACGAATAAACACGTTTCTGAGACAGTTCAGGAGATAGTTTTCTCGAAGTATTATATAGTAAGAAAAAAATGCCAGGGGAAAATAATCATATCAGGCAATTCACCGAAGAAGAGATACAGCGGTACCTGAAGGGCAAAATGTCTTCTTCAGAAAAGTATGCTATAGAAAAGGCTGCACTGGAAGATCCTTTTCTGGCAGAAGCGCTGGAAGGCTACAAGACGACAGGTACGCAAAACCTCGCAGAAGAACTGGGAGAATTGCGCAGCAGGCTGCATAAGCGAAGCAGCAGAGGTTACGGACTGGTAAGGGATATTAGAACCTGGGGCAGTGTGGCAGCGGCGATTCTTATATTATCCGGTTCAATCTTCACCTGGTATTGGTTTAATACGGTTGACAGGAAAATGGCACAACAGCAGGATGCCGGCGAAAAGATCGAAATTGTACAGAAACATACGGATACGACGGCATTTTCACGGGAAGCAGAGAATTTGGACACTGTGCCCGCCCGGCAAAAGAAAATCGAAGCAAAGGAAATAAATACTGCAAACGTACCCGTAACGAAAAAGGATACCACAGCACTTAGTACCACTCCTTTGCCTGCACCGACGGTTATTGCCTCCGGGGTTGCCGAAGAAAATCTCGGCCTGCGTAAGAGTGAAATAACAGCAGCTGCATCTGAGAGAGTAGCTACTCCTGTAGAACGGCAGGCAAAACGAGCGCCCGCAGGACCTGACAAGAAAGAAAGAGCCCTGTTGAAAGAGCCGCTTGCTCTTCCGGCGGAGACAGAAGGTATGATTAAGGAAAGCAACTCCCCGGGCGCATACGTGATTATGGGAAAAACCACCGATGAGCTAAATCATCCGTTGCCATTCGTCAATATTCAGATCAATGGCTCCCCTTACAGCACCTATAGTGACGCCCGCGGAAATTTCAGATTAGTGACCGGCGATAGTATGTTAACGGTGAATGTTAAATCGGTGGGCTACCAACCCAGGCAGGTGGATGTTTCAACCCGTATACCGGTCAATACTATCAAACTTCAGGAAAAAATGGAGCCAAGCCCTGCGCTGTCTATCTCGAAGCGGAGCGCAAAGGATACAGAACAGGGAGAAAAGGAAGAAATCTCCGGCGATGAAGACGAAGCGGAACCCGTGGATGGCTGGGCTCAGTATGAGATATACCTGAACAACAATATTCGAACACCGGAACTGATTAACGGGAATACCCAGGGATTTGTTGACCTTTCTTTTTTTGTGGATAAATACGGACGGTTATCCGACTTCCATGTAATTCATTCCACCTGCCCGGTGTGTAGTAAAGAAGCCATTCGCCTCATAAAAGAAGGCCCCAGGTGGAAATTACCTCAAGGCTCTTCTTCTCCTTCAAAAGTTCTTATTACCCTTCAATTCTGAGCCATAATAGTTAATCGCATTATCAGTTTCATCCCAATTCTGTAATATTTTGTTGATTTTAGCCTGCTGCTTGAATAACACCGGCTTAAATATTATCTTCGTCGGCGTATACTTCTCCGAACCAAACCAATGACTAAAACTGGTTTGGTCGCAGAGTTATAAAAACAGATTACACATTCAAAAACCAACTACAAATGAAAAAATTCTTTTTATTTGCCGCTTTGGCTGCCTTTTTTTCTTTTGCGGAAGCACAACAATTGAAAACACCAGCCGCATCGCCTTCACAGACCGTGAAACAGGAGTTTGGTCTGTCCAGCGTTGAGTTGTCATATTCTCGTCCCGCTATGAAAGGAAGGCGGATATTCGGTGATTTGGTACCCTACGGTAAGGTGTGGCGCACGGGGGCTAATGCAGCTACCACCATCACCTTTGGTGCAGATGTAACTTTCGGAGGCAAAAAGGTTCCCGCAGGGAAATACGGACTGTTGACTATTCCGAATTCTTACGAATGGACCGTTATCTTAACCAAACAACTAAATGTTACCAGTCCGGCCGCCTATAAGGAAGACCAGGACGTAGCACGCGTCAAAATAAGCACGACGGACCTTCCCTTTCCACTGGAATCCTTCCTGATTACTTTCGATAATGTGCTGGCATCTTCCATGAATATGATCATCGGTTGGGATCAAACCGTTGTGATTATCCCCATCACCACCGATGTAAATACCAAAGTAAACGCTCAGATCGAAAGCCTTGAAGGGAAGGAAGACTTCCCCTATTTCGCTGCTGCTTCTTTCTACCTGGAAAACGGTAAAGATCTCAATAAAGCACTGACCTGGTTCATCAAAGCAACTGAAAAGGATCCGGATGCTTTCTGGGTATGGTATCAGAAGGCGCAATGTCTTGCCAGACTGGGAAAGAAAAATGAAGCCATTGCTGCTTCCAAAAAGTCGACTGAACTCGCGGTGAAAGCGCAGAGTGATGACTATGTAGCCTTAAACAAAAAACTGCAGGCTACCCTGAATTAGCAAAGACAGGTTGTGAAAGAATAATAATACAGCGCCGTTAAGGATTTGTTCATTCCGGCAAGTGCCGGTCGTTTAGCAATGATCCTTAACGGCTTTTTATTTGCCCCTATTCAATGCCACCCTCCTTATCTTTGCCGCAAAAAAATGCATTATGCATCCTGTTCCGGAAGCAATAAGAGAAGCGGTTAATTATATCAAGAGTCAGTACGATAAGCCCGTAGAGACAGGAATTATATTAGGAAGCGGATTGGGTAATCTTATAAATGAAATGACGATTGCCAACACCATCCGGTACGCTGAGATTCCTTTTTTCCCAACTTCTACGGTAGAAGGCCACGATGGTAAACTCATATTCGGCCAGTTAGGTTCAAAGCAGGTTGTGGTGATGTCCGGGCGTTTACATATATACGAAGGGTATTCTCCGGCTGAGGTGGCATTTCCCGTCAGGGTATTGAAATTGCTGGGTGTCCATACGTTACTCATCAGCAATGCCGCCGGTGGAGTTAATCCTGCTTTTGCTGTTGGGGATCTGATGATTATTACCGATCATATAAGCCTGGCGACCCTCAATCCCCTGGTAGGAAAGAATGAACCCGCTTTTGGAATCCGGTTTCCCGATATGACGGCGCCCTATAACCAAAAGCTAATTGAAAAAGCAAAGGATATAGCGGATCGCCTGAATATTCCGTTAAGGGAAGGGATCTATTTTGGTGTAACCGGCCCTTCTTTTGAAACCCGCGCCGAGTATAAAATGATACGGCTGTTGGGAGGTGATGCGGTAGGAATGAGTACCATCCAGGAGGTGATTGCAGCAGTTCATGCGGGTCTCAGGGTTTTTGGAATAAGCGTTATCACCGACTTAGGACTCCCGGAAGTAACGAATACTATCACACACGAGGAAGTGTTGGAAAAGGCAAAGGAAGCTGAACCCAAAATAACGGCTTTGTTTAAAGAGTTAGTTAAAGCTATCGGATAATCATTTTTTTAAAAAGGAAATGGAGTGATTTCAGGTATTTTCGCCGGGAGAGGTTAAAGCCAACTGTATTGAATAGAAAAACCACATATCTGTTACTGTTTTTTTTGATGGGGTGTGTGCTGCCGACCTTATCCCAACGCTTACCGGGCCGTTTGGGTAATCTTGGAGGTATGGGCGGACGAGCAGGCGGGGGAGCAGATTCTATAAAGTTTGAACACCGGGATCCGTTTGAAGATTCGGTAAGTATCCGGTTTAAATATATTGATTCCGTAAGGTCCTACAATTTTGATTCTTCTCTGCTGGATTTTTATCTCAAGATTCCCCTGAAACCTGAATACGTCTGGTTGGGCAATAATGGTACGGCCACCACCTCCCTGCTGTTTAATCCCAACTCAAAGCCGGGATGGGATGTCGGTTTTCACGCCTTTGACCCCTATGCGTTTACGGTTGAGCAAACCCGGTTTTATAATACTACCCGGCCTTTTACTGAATTAAATTATCTGATTGGCAGCGGAGCGGAGCAGTTTATTCATGTTTTGCATACTCAAAACATACGGACTAACTGGAATTTTGCTTTCCAATTCAGGCTGATCAACTCTCCTGGTTTCTTTCGAAGTCAGAGCACCAATCATTCTAATCTCCGGTTTAATACTTATTATCAGTCGCCTAAGAAGAGGTATGGAATCTATTTTATCGCCCTGACAAACGGTCTTCAATCCGCCGAAAACGGAGGGATCGTGAGCGATAGTTTTCTGCTTGACAAGTCCGGCACCTATAATGATCGTTTCAACGTGCCGATCAATACCGGCGGACTAGCGGTTTATAGCCGTGACCCGTTTAATACGCAACTAAAAACCGGGAACAAATATAACTTTCTGAATTTGCTGGTCCGGCAACAGTATGATTTGGGAAAGAAAGATTCCCTGGTCACCGACTCGAGCGTGATTCGCTTCTACTATCCGAGATTCAGGTTCGAACATACCATTGAGTATAATACCTATAAATACCTGTTTCAGGACATTTCTCCCGACAGTATCTTTTATCAAAAGAATTATGATATTTCAGTTGATCCGCAGGACACGATTTTCTATAAGGATGTCTGGAAGGAATTGGTAAATGACTTATCCGTTTATCAGTTCCCCGATATCAGGAACCAGCAGCAGTTCCTGAAGCTGGGTGCCACCGTTCAAAACCTGTCGCTGAATAAAGGCGATCCTACGCACAATACATTATACAATGTTTTTCTTCATGGGGAATATAGAAACCGAACCGGGAATAAAAAATGGGATATAGGCGCTTTCGCTCATCTATACACGACCGGATTCAATGCGGGAGATTACAGGGCATTTATAAGTTTGGAAAGATCGTTAGGGACCAAACTGGGTTCATTGCGGTTGGGATTTGAAAATGCCAATCGAACGCCATCCTATCTTTTGAGCAGACCCGGTAATTTCCCCGTATCATTGCCGGCAGGCGGAATGAACAAGGAAAATATTACCCGTCTGTTCGGAACGGTTTCCATACCTTCTTTACGAATGGAACTGAGCGGTCATTATCATCTAATCAATAACTACGCATACTTCAAAAGCTTTTATGAAGCCGAACAACAGTCCTCGCCGTTTAATGTATTATTGATAAAAGGAAGCAAGGATTTCAGGTTGAGTAAATACTGGCACTGGTATGCCGATCTGGTTTTGCAAAAGACCGCCGGCAATACGCCTGTTAATCTTCCATTGGTATATATGCGCAACCGGCTCGTGTTTCAGGGGCAGTTCTTCAAAAACTTAAACATCGCTCTTGGATTGGATTCAAGGTATAATACCCCCTATTATGCAGATAACTATTCTCTGGTGACCGGACAGTTTTTTCCACAGGACAGCATCCGGATTGCCAATCTTCCGGATATTGCGGCTTTTGTTCATTTCCGAATCAGAAGTTTTAGCGCCTTTGTTCGGTTAGAAAATCTGAATACCATTGACTTCAGTACCTATACATTTACCAATAATAATTTTGCCGCTCCTTTATACCCTTACGAGGGATTACTTTTTAAGGCTGGTATTTTTTGGAATTTTGTTAATTAGACTTTTTTGTACGTACATGTAGCCCTATTTCACCAATTCCCAGGGAGCCCGTTCGTTTGTTCTCTCTAACTTTTGCAATAGGCCGATTTCACTCTCCACATTGTTAATGTCCACGGCGGAAATTCCTATATACAGTTCATTCCCCTCCTGCGGCAGGAGAGACAGTGCCAGCACATAGCGTAAAGAATCGGAAGTGGCGGGTATCAGTTTAACAGGCGCTTTATTTGAAATATCCGTATCTTCAATAGAAGAAAAACTATAGATGGCAAACTGACGAAGGCGTTTCTCCGTATCCACGTACCTTGCATTTATTTGCAACTGCTGTTGCGGATTCTTCCCGTGGATACTGATACTATTGACTACCGGCGGAACCGGAGGGACGCTGTCAATCCAAGGCATGGGAGGAATCAGGGCGGGATGTTTATAATAATGCAGCCTGAGACTATCGCTCCAGCCGTTTGGATTTCTCACAAATGATTTACTGCTAAAATATACCTGTCCCTGGATAGTTGCGAAAGAACGGGCATCTTGAATTTGTAACGGGATGATGTTCCTGTCGCGCCAACGCGCATTGCTTCCGGCCTTATAAATCCCTAAGCCAACATAACAATGTTTCCCATAGCTGTGCTGACTCCACCAGTCCACCAATACTTCATAAGGCGCAGCACGATGTCCGTGTTCCCAATACAGTTGTGGTACCACGTAGTCAATGTATCCCTCTTTTAGCCATAAAAGAATATCGGCATAAAGATCGTCATAATTTGTCTGGCCCGCTTTGGTATCACTGCCGAGACTATCCAGGTCTTTATTTCTCCAGACGCCGAACGGACTGATGCCGAACTTGCAATGGGGATTTTCCTCGCGGATGCCATTGTGCAGTTTGACGATAATGGAATCCACATTACTTCTGCGCCAGTCACTCCTCTCCATTCCTTCTCCGTATGCTTTATAGGTTTTGTCGTCCGGAAACTCAAGCCCTGCTATTCTATAGGGATAGAAATAATCATCAAAATGGAGGGCGTCTACATCGTACCGTTTCACAATGTCACGAATAACATTTACTACAAAATCCTGCGCCTGCTTGTTTCCCGGATCAAAGTATCGTTTACCGCCATAAGCCACGAACCATTCAGGGTGAGTTTTTGTGATATGGGTTGGAGATATGGAAGATTTTCCAATTTGAAACTCCGCGCGATAAGGATTACACCAGGCGTGAAACTCCAGTCCTCGTTTATGTGCTTCCTCGATCATAAATTTCAACGGGTCATAGTAAGGTTCCGGCGCCCGCCCCTGTTTACCGGTGAGCCACTCGCTCCAAGGCTCGTAAGGAGAAGGATAAAACGCATCTGCAGCCGGCCGTACCTGAACAATTACAGCGTTCATCCCGTTTTGTACAAGCATATCCAGCAGCTTCCTGTATTCCGCTTTCTGACTTTCAGATTGGTAATTGCCTTTGGTGGGCCAATCAATATTAGCCACCGTGGCAATCCAGGCAGCTCGAAACTCGTATTTAGGCTGTGCTAAAGAAAACGTAGTCGAAAAAACGACCAGCCATAAGGTAAGCGATATTTTCATGGATATATAAAAGTAAAATATTATAAAGGTTTCACTTCCTGTAGAAGTTTGTCCCACAAAAATATAGGTTTAAGCTATGCAACAGTCCACAAAACGTACGGCGAGACAAATTATTGATAAAGAAAGCTTGTTTATGATGGCTGAAGCGGAAATTTATGGGTTTAGATGATCGTTAGTGTGGCGATAGTAATCAATTCTAAATTACCGTGATGCGTTTTCTTAGGTCAGGCCGACTAAAAAGGCGCTCAAAGCACAATTGCTATTGTTTCGTAAATTTGCTCTTATTGAAACCTACAGATCATGCATTCTATAATTTCTATTGCTGTGATGGCGCTACCCATGGTCTTTTGTCAATGTAGCTTCTCACAATCACCCAAAGAAAAAGTATCATTAAGTATGAATAATGCGAGTAGTAAGAATAAAATTTATTCGCGCACCGATAAGTCAAAAGTGCAGTTAACTGACGCAGAATGGAAAGATATCCTTCCTCACAACGTGTATTATATTGCCCGTCAAAAAGGAACGGAACGTCCCTGGAGCAGTAAGTACGAAAACTTTGATGAAACAGGAACTTATTATTGTGCAGCCTGCGGGAATGCACTTTTCCGGAGCGATGCTAAATTTGAAAGTAGTTGCGGTTGGCCCAGTTTTTTTGAGCCGATCGCAAAAGGAAGCATCATTTATGCCCCTGATCACTCAGCGGGAATGGAAAGGACGGAAGTGATGTGTGGAAGGTGTAAGGCGCATCTGGGACATGTGTTTGATGATGGTCCCAAGCCAACGGGTTTGCGGTATTGCATCAACGGTGTAGTCCTTGATTTTGATAAGTCGAAATAATCGGATTGATATCAGGCCGTTGGGTATTCTTACCGGGGTGTTTGGGGTTTATCCGGTGCTGGTATGATAAAGCAAATGGTTTTTAATTTCAATGAGGCTTTGTTTTAATCACCGGATCTTTCCCAATAAATGGAATAATCTTATGGCCGTTTGTCGGGCAGATTATACCTTTGCAGCCCTTGCCAACTTAGCTCAGCTGGTAGAGCATTTCATTCGTAATGAAAGGGTCGTCGGTTCGAATCCGATAGTTGGCTCCATCATTTCTTCTAATCTCCATCTATTGCATTAAGCGATAGAGTTCGTCCAGATTGGGTGACAGAATGATTTCTGTTCTCCGGTTCATCGCCCTTCCCTCCGGTGTAGCATTTGTATCTCTTGGGTCAAAGTAGCTGTGCCCTGAGGCTATAACCCTGGTTGGGTCTACGTTGTAATCTTTGGTCAGTATGCGAACGATGGATACGGCTCTTGCTGTACTCAACGCCCAGTTGTCTTCAAAAGTTTTACGGATGGGAATACTGTCTGTATGTCCTTCTACTACGATCTGAATCTTCGGATCGGTATTCAATACCTGTGCAATTTTCCCCAATGCTTCCTGCCCTTCTTTGCCTACAACGGCGCTGCCGGATTTGAACAGTAGTTTTTCCTGAAGGGAGACATATACCTTGCCGTCTTTTATATACACGTCGAGATCTTCGGCTTTATACTGTCCCAGCGCTTTATTAATCGTATTCCTGAGATTTTCGACTACGCTGCGTTGCTGATCAATTAATCTTTGGAGAGCTTCCAGACGTTTCTGCTGTTCTTCAATAGTGAGTGCTTTACTGCTCAATTGTTCCTGCGTGCTACTCAACTGCTGTTCGGCAGAACTAAGCAGTTGCCTTGCTTTGTCTAATTCCTCTTCTCTCAGGCTTTTCGCAGAAGCGATATCGCTGAGTTGTTTTTTTAATGCTTCATTTTGTGATTGCCCTTCTTTCAGCGCCTTTCGAAGCAGGTCAAGGTCCTTCTCAAACCGGAGACTGTCCTGTTGTAATGCGCTTATGGCATTGGTAGCTTCCAGGAATTTCTTTTTGGATACACAGGATGACAATCCGCCTAATAAAAGAAAACTCATGCCGCCGAGTAGAAGATATTTCATACAAAAATGGATTTTTAAGATATAAACGAATGCGAATATAGGCTGTTTTGTGTGTGAAAATGATAATGCGAAAATAATGAATTAATCCATCGTTTGCAGCAACAAGTCATTTGAAAACGGGCCTTTGACACCGGAACTGTGTGGCGAATGCCGGCGAGACCATATCTTTGGCAAAAGCGGGGAGAATGGAAAAGTCAAATTTTGTAGATCAGATTCGAATCTTTTGTCGTAGCGGCAACGGTGGCGCCGGCAGCAGACATTTTTTGCGAACCAAGTATAATCCGAAGGCCGGGCCGGATGGGGGAGATGGAGGACGTGGCGGACATATTATTTTGAAAGGCAATAAAAATCTCTGGACACTTCTCCACTTGCGGTATTTTAAAAATGTACTGGCAGAACACGGTGAAGGAGGCGGCGGCCAAAACAGGACCGGAAGAGCAGGAAAAGATATCATCATTGAAGTACCGCTGGGTACGATTGCTATAGATGAAGAAACGGGCATAAAAGAAGCCGAGATACTGGATGATGGGCAGGAGATTATTTGGATTAAAGGAGGAAGAGGCGGACAGGGGAATGCGCGTTTCGCAACGGCCACCAATCAGGCGCCTGAATATGCGCAGCCCGGAGAACCAG
>JACFNM010000052.1:0-2237 GCA_019454915.1 Chitinophagaceae bacterium | reverse complement strand
GGTAGAGCTAAAAGTATTGGCAGATGTAGGCCTGGTTGGATTCCCCAATGCCGGTAAATCCACCCTGCTGTCTGTATTAACAGCCGCTAAACCGAAGATTGCAAACTACGCATTTACAACCCTGCAGCCCAACCTGGGCATAGTGGACTACCGCGATAATAAAAGCTTTTGTATAGCAGACCTTCCCGGCATTATTGAGGGGGCGGCCGAAGGAAAAGGATTAGGACATCGCTTTCTCCGGCATGTCGAACGAAACCCGGTATTGCTGTTTGTGATACCTGCCGACAGCAAAAATCACCGGGAGGAATTTGATATTTTGTTAAAGGAATTAGAGCAGTATAATCCGGAGCTTTTACATAAAGAAATGGTGATTGCGATTAGCAAATCAGATATGCTGGATGATGAACTGAAAACAGCAATCGGCGCAGAACTCCCGGAACAAATCCCTCATGTTTTCATCTCTTCTCACAGCCGGTCAGGATTGGTTCAGTTGAAAGATATATTATGGCAGGCGTTAAATAAGAAAAACGATTGCAAATTATAGACCTTCGGTGATGAATTAGCTTTTTCTGTTACGGTTATTTGATTCTCCTGCTGAGGATCAACCATAGCACTCCTACTATCAAAGCACCGATACCCCACAAGAACCAGGAGTGTGCACCGGCTTTATTACCTATGACAAACTGGTAAGCGCCAATCGTTACAAAAACAGGCGATAAAATCAGCGAAGACGCGATTTTATATTTAAGTATGTTTTTCATCCTAAATTGTTTTTTAGTAATATTATTTATTTCCTAACCCTTATCTTTATAAGGATATTCATTGAAACGTTTGCTCATCCGGAAAATTTTTGTTTATGGCATTACTCCCCTGGCGAAAAGGCATAGTAACCCGTATCGAAGAGGAGGCTCCTTTAACACGCAGATATTGGATTGAGGTACAAGATACCGATAATTTCGAATTCACTCCGGGACAATTTGTTACGCTTGATTTGCCTATTCATGAAAAGCCTGCCCGCAGATGGAGGAGTTACTCTATTGCTTCCTGGCCGGATGGTACCAATGTTTTTGAACTCGTGATCGTTTTACTTGAAGGGGGGGCTGGGACCAATTATATTTTCAGCGAAATAAAAGAGGGATCAGAATTTACACTTCGGGGACCGCTCGGGGTGTTTACCCTGCCGCAACCTATTGAAAAAGAATTGTTCCTGATTTGTACAGGAACGGGAATCGCACCTTTTCGCAGCATGGTTAACTATATTCATCTTCATAATGTACCTCATCAGGATATTCATCTGATATACGGTAGCCGCGAAAAATGCAACCTGTTGTATTACGAGGAGATGAAGGAACTCGTACAGAAAGTTCCAAAATTCCATTATCATCCTACGCTGTCGCGTCAGCAATGGGAAGGCAGAACCGGTTATGTACACCCAATATATGAAGAGCTCACGCGTGACCGGGGACTGCCTCCGGCCCATTTTTTTCTCTGTGGATGGAAAAATATGATAGATGAAGCGAAGCAGCGCATTCAGGCGCTTGGATATGAACGCAAAGCGATTCATCAGGAGTTGTATGGATAGGGGGATTTAGGATTTGAAATTTGTTATTTGAGATTTGGGATGTAAGATTTCTTATTTTCACATCATCATGATTACATTAAAAGAAGGCGATAAGGCTCCCGCGTTTATGGGTAAAAATCAGCGTGGAGAGAAAATCTCTTTGTCGGATTTTAAAGGAAAAAGTCTCGTTTTGTATTTCTATCCAAAGGATAATACGCCCGGATGTACCGCCCAGGCCTGTAATTTAAGAGACAATTATGCGTTGTTAAGAGAAAAGGGATTTGAAATATTGGGTGTAAGTCCGGATAATGAGACTTCGCATCAGAAATTTGAAGATAAATATTCACTTCCTTTTGACCTTCTGGCGGACCCTCAGCACAAGATTATAGATAAGTATGGCGTGTGGGGCGAAAAACAATTGTACGGCAGAAAGTTTATGGGATTGCATCGGACAACATTTGTAGTTGATCAGTCGGGCTTCATTCGGAAAATATTCTTACGTCCCAATACGAAGGGTCATGCGGAAGAAATAATCAAAGCCTGGGAACAGAAGTAGTTGCAATATGGACCTGTCAAAAATTAAGATTAAGGAAAATTCATGGAAAGCCAAAATGGCTGCAGGTTGGTTGGGTGTTGATAATGTAGCCTTCACTCTGGGGAAGACTATATACCTTTA
>JACFNM010000051.1:6604-16561 GCA_019454915.1 Chitinophagaceae bacterium | reverse complement strand
ACAAAAAGAGATAGGAATAAATTTTCTGTGTGTTATAACCCAGCCGTTTGGTAATAAATTCAGCGCCGGTAAGCACTCCGGTTTTCTGCCATGCAGGCGCCACTACAAAACCAATGATGATTCCGGCAATGCACATGGTCCACTGAATCGCCACGGCCACCCAGCCATATTTATAAGCAATAGCCCCCCATACCACGAAAGTGCCTGCTGAAAAGAAACTCATAAAAAGTGACAAGCCGCTGATCCACCAGGGAACAACACCATCTCCGGCAAAAAAGGATTTCATACTCTTTCCGGTTCCCGAAAAAGAAAGTCCGCTGATCACCACTATCAACGTAAAAACAGCAATCGTAATAAGGTCCAGACTATTCATGTCAATCACTCGCGTTTTAACCGGGATTTTGCAACTGACTGCAAAAACCGGCTTTAAAACTATGATATTGTTACGGCTAAGTCATTTTTTGAGTCGAATATTTCGCAGAAACAATTTTTCAAAACAGTTTATACTAATTTTGCCCACTATGAAATTGGATATACTTGCTATCGCCGTGCATCCGGATGATGCCGAGTTGGGTTGCGGAGGTACTTTACTAAGTGAAAAATTAAAAAATAAAAAGACCGGAATAATAGACCTTACACGCGGTGAATTAGGCACCAGGGGAAGTGCGGAGCTCAGGGCAAAGGAATCAGCAAATGCGGCTGCAATACTAAAATTAGATGTACGTGAGAACTTAGGGATGGCAGACGGCTTTTTTAAAAATGATGAAACGCATCAGCGGATTTTAATCCGTGCTATCCGGAAATATCAACCCGAAATTGTTTTAGCCAATACACTGGACGACAGACATCCAGACCACGGCAGAGCCGGGCATTTGATTAAAGACGCCTGTTTCTTAAGTGGTTTAAGAAAAATTGAAACAAAAGACGACGAAGGTAACTCCCAGCCTCACTGGCGTCCTAAATATATTTTCCATTATATTCAGGATCGTTATTACGAACCTAACTTCGTATATGACGTGAGTGATGTGTTTGAAGAAAAATTATCCTCTATAAAAGCCTATTCATCTCAATTCTATTCTGATGAATATGAAAAAGACGAGCCACAGACTTACATTTCTACGCCCGGTTTTTTAAATTCTATTATCGGGAGACATGCTATGTTCGGTAAGATGATCGGTGTGCCTTATGCCGAAGGTTTTATTACGGAAAAAATGATCGGCGTTAGGGAGTTTGATGCTTTTGTTCAGAAGGATACATAGTCTCTGACTACGCATAGCGGAGTTCTCCCGGGACTCCGTCCCGTCCTAACGCTGCAAAGTCCGGTGAAAATAAAACACCCCGGCATCTCTTAGCTTCTAACCGTCCAATAAACTCAAAAACTAATTACCTTAGATATTGCCGGAGAAGCCCGTACGCGCAAAGCTGCGCGCAGCCTCAATGGTGTCAACAAAATACACCCCAAAAACACAAGCCAGGATGAAGAAAAAAATATCGGACAAAGCAGCAGAAAAGCTACTGGAAACCTTGAAGCTTCGTTTCGAAAAAAACAGGCACAGGCACAAGGGTATAAAATGGGATGAAGTAGAATCCCGGCTGAAAAAGTATCCGGACAAATTGTGGTCTGTTCATGAAATGGAAATAACCGGAGGCGAGCCGGATGTTATCCGGTACGACGCACAGGAAGATGTGTTTATATTTTGCGACTGCTCAACAGAAAGCCCTAAAGGAAGGAGGAGCATTTGCTATGACCAGGAAGCATTAGAATCAAGGCAGACGCATAAGCCTGGTGACAGCGCCATCAATATGGCTTATGAAATGGGAATAGACATCCTGGACGAAAAGCAATACGAGTACCTACAGTCATTAGAAAATTTTGACACAAAAACATCAAGCTGGTTAAAAACACCGGAAAAAATGAGAGGGCTCGGCGGCGCGATCTTTGGAGACTTCCGGTTCGGGCGGGTGTTTTATTATCACAATGGGGCCGAATCATATTATGCGGCAAGAGGTTTCAGAGGACTGTTAAAAGTATAGCGCAGCATATCGTGAACAACATATCGGTAGGATTAAAACGAAATGACTTGTACTTATTATGATGTATCAGGAAATGAAGTCTTAACCGGGAAAATACCGCACTAAACGCCGCAAAGAATGAATTTTATCCGCAGACATTGGTTTGACATAGGAGGAGTAGCAGGTATTATCATACTTGTAATTTTATTATTCCGTTATCAGGAACTCTCCCACTACAAACTGTTGATGTGGCTGAGCTTAACATCCCTGCTTTTTCACCAGGTGGAAGAATATCGGTTCGTAGGCACTTTTCCGGGTATGCTGAACAGGGTGATGTTTAACAGTGACCTACCCGACAGGTACCCGCTAAACACGAATACCGCTCTGATCATTAATGTTGGTATAGGATGGTCCATTTATCTGCTTGCCGCATTGGCAGGCGAACGATACGTTTGGCTGGGCATGACCACTATTTTAGTTTCGCTGGGCAACATCATAGCACATACTTTGGTCTTTAACATCAAAGGAAAAACAATTTATAATGCCGGGCAACTAACGAGTTGGCTGTTCTTCGTCCCCTGCGTTTTCTACTTCTTTAAAATAATTCACCATGAGCATCTATCCACCGGAACAGATTTCGTAATAGGTATTCCGCTTGGGATAATGACCAACGTCTTTGGTGTGTTAAAACCTATTCAATGGCTTGCCGACAAAAACACGACTTTTATTTTCAACCCTAACCAGTTATAAAAACAGAAAGCAAGACCATCACTCTGTCTTGCTTTAATCTGTGGAGGTTACCGGAGTCGAACCGGTGACCTTTTGCATGCCATGCAAACGCTCTAGCCAGCTGAGCTAAACCCCCTTCCTTTTCAGGTTTGCAAATATAGACAGCTAAGCCATTCTGTCAAAATAAAAAACCAGGCAACGGATTACCTGGTTTCTAAAAAAACTTAGCCATTCCCTGTTAATCACCCCAAATTTCTTCCTTTCCATCCAGCCACTTTTTCACGAGTGCTGTTGTCACGGACTTGGGTCTTTCAATGGGTAAGCCGAGGGCCCTGTCCCAGCAAAGGCTGGCCAACACACCTAAAGCCCGGCTCACGCCGAACAGTACGGTATAAAACTCATACTCTATCAGTCCGTAATGCACCAGCAGCGCACCACTATGAGCGTCCACATTCGGCCACGGATTTTTTACTTTACCCAGGGATTTCAATATATCCGGCACCACCTCATAAATTCTCCATACCGTATTCACCAGAGGGTCCTTGGGCATATGCTTCTTCCCGAATTCCATCTGGGCAGTAAACCGCGGATCGGTCTTCCGCAATACCGCATGACCATAACCCGGAACCACTTTCCCTTCTTTTAATGTTTTCTTTACGTATTTCTCAATCTGCGTCTTAGTTGGCAGCGCCACACCCAATTCTTCACGCATTTCATATATCCACTTGATCACTTCCTGGTTGGCCAATCCATGCAGGGGACCTGCCAGCCCATTCATCCCCGCAGCAAGGCTCAGGTAAGGATCACTCAACGCCGAACCCACGAGATGCGTGGTATGGGCGGATACATTCCCTCCTTCATGATCTGCATGAATGGTCATATATAAGCGCATCAATTCTTTGAAACTCTCATCTTCAAATCCCAGCATGTGCGCAAAATTCCCCGCCCAGTCTAACAATCCGTCGGGCTGGATATGTTTATCGTCTTTATACTTACGGCGATAAATATAAGCGGCTACCCTCGGTAAACGGGCGATCAGATTCATGGAGTCATCATACACCGCCTCCCAATAATCTTTTTTGTTCATACCTTCACTATACTTACGCACAAAAATGCTCTCTGTCTGCAGCGCCATGATAGCCACCACAAACTGCGTCATGGGGTGTGTAGCCTTAGGCAGGGCGTCTATAGCGTCAAAGACATGGTTAGGCACGTGTGATCTACGCTGCCACGCATTGGTTACATCGTTCACGTCATTTTCATCAGGAAGCTCTCCCATCAGCATCAGATAAAATAAACCTTCCGGGAGGGGCTCGTTGCCGTTAGGCGCCTTGGGCAATTTTTTCTGCAACTCGGGAATGGCGAATCCCCTGAAACGAATGCCATCCTGCGCATCCAGCAGGGAAGTCTCACTCACCAAACCGGTAATGCCCCGCATACCCTGATAGATCTGGGACAGGTGAACTTCTCCTATTTTTTTATTCCCGTGCTTTTTGAGTAACACTTTGATTTCCTCTGACTGACTATCCGCTTTTAATTTAAACCGTTCTTTTATTGTTGCCATAAGTTATAACATATTTTACGTGTCTGCTTAATAAGCAAGGTAGAGAGAAAGAACGCTAAAGTTAAACAAAACGGTGCTATCTTCCGGTAAAAATTTGAAGTCGCAAAGAATCTATAGCAAAATTTATTTCGGCGCTTTCCGGTACAACACCCAGGTAACTACCGCAAAAATCACATTAGGCAACCAGGCCGCAATAAAAGGCGAAAGGTTCCCTTTTACGCTGAATATGGTAGAAAACCGGTCGAATAAAATAAACAAAGCAGCAATGGCAAAGCCCGCTGCGAGATGAATGCCGCTGCCGCCCCGGATTTTCCTGGAGGCCAGAATAGCGCCTATCAGGGTTAATATGATTACGGTAACGGGCGTAGCATCCCTTCGGTAAAGTTCCACTTCCAGATCCTTGATCCCCTCCGACCCCCTTAGCTTCTCCATCTCCACCATACGTTTGAGTTCACCGGTAGTGAGCCTGTTCTTCACGTATTCATCCCGCTTTAAATCATCCGGGCTAAAATTGAAATCATGCCGCTGTACCGTATCCTGTTTCACTTCCTCACCAAGGGAATCCACTTTCCGCTCTATAACACTTGTCAGTTTCCACTTCTTTTGCTCCCCGTCCCAATTTATAGAACTGGCTCTTAAATTAAACACCACCTGCTCTCCGTGTAACCGGTCCAGGAAAAAACCGCTTCCGGTTTTGGTTGCGGTATCATAATACCGGATACCGCAATAGGTTACCGAATCAATGCGCATATAAATATTACTGTTACCACTGCGCTGTCCGAGGGAAGGAATATATTTTGATTCGAAGTCCGTCCTTATCTCGTTGGCGCGCGGAACAAAGGTTCTGTTGCCGATCCACAGCAGTGCAGCTAATAAAATGCCCCCTATTATATAGGGTTTCAGCAATCTGTTGAAACTGGTGCCGCTGGCCAACATAGCAATAATTTCGGAGCGATTAGCCAGCCGGGAAGTGAAAAATATTACCGCAATAAAAGTAAAAAGAGGAAATAAAAACGAGACGATGAACGGCACAAAGCCGGCATAATAGTGCGTCAGTACAAATTTCGCAGAAAGATTATTTTTGGCAAAATCATCTGTTTTCTCGCTAATATCCACCACTACGGAAATAACCGTAAACAGGATAATGCAGTAGACGAAAGTAAAAATAAAATTCTTCAGGATGTACCAATCCAGCTTTTTCATACAACGCTCTGTGATAAATGTTAAAACTCCCGTAATCGGCAAAAATAAATGAAAAGTTTAATAAGGACTTTGTACCTTTCTGTCATGAAAAGGTTCCTCATTAGCATCCCGGTTATTTCGATGTTGATGTTGTTCAGCTTTCAACCCTTTATTTCGGTTGCACAGGAACCCGACAGGGACCTGTTTGAGCATCAGCTCTTCATCCAGAATGGCGATACGCTGCCCTGCCGTATTCTTTCACCCATACACTTTTCAACAGGAGAGAAGTATCCTTTGTTCATTTTTCTTCATGGCGCCGGTGAAAGGGGAAATGATAATGAGGCGCAACTCACCTGGGGCGCCGATCTTTTCCTGGACTCCGCCAACCGCGAAAACTATCCCGCTATTGTAGTATTTCCGCAATGCGCCGCCGACTCCTCCTGGAGCGCCCGGGTTCGGAAAAAAACCGCTGATTCAGTGGGTAACTACCGGTTTCCCATGCAGTCTGAGCCCACCCGCCCCCTGGAGTTGGTCATGAACTTCATAGATACCCTGATCAGTAGCGGTATTGTAGATGTTAAACGTATCTATGTCGGAGGACTTTCCATGGGCGGATTTGGTACCTTCGAAATACTCTGGCGCAGACCGCAGTTGTTTGCTGCAGCTATTGCTATTTGCGGAGGAGGTAATCCCGCCGGCGCAAAAATATACGGAAAAAACTTTCCGATATGGGTGTTTCACGGAGCCGAGGACCCCGTGGTTCCCGTTAACAGCTCACGGATAATGGTGGAAGCCCTGAAAGAAGCCAAAGCCAGGGTAAAATATACCGAATACCCCGGTGTGCAACACGATAGCTGGAAAAATGCTATTGCCGAAGCGGACCTGCTACCCTGGATTTTTGAGCAAAAAAAGAAGTGACGGCATTGCTATACTTGGTAGACACAAAATCCATCCTGCCTTTCTATAGCTTTTGCTTAAACAGTGCAATACTGTTTTTCATCCAACTGCTAAAATCTCCCGCTTCAATATGCTTTCTTGCCTCGGATACGATATGAAGATAGAACGCCAGGTTATGTATGCTCGCGATCGTATAACCCAATATCTCTTTTGATTTAAAGAGATGCCGCAGATAGGCTTTACTGTAATAATGACTGGTTTCACAGGGAATCCCGTCATCAATCGGCGAGTAATCCGTTTCCCATTTTTTATTGTCAATATTAACGACCCCCTTAGACGTAAACAACATGGCATTTCTTCCATTACGTGTAGGCATTACGCAATCAAACATATCCACTCCGAGAGCAATACACTCCAAAATATTCCAGGGCGTACCAACGCCCATCAGATAACGGGGCTTTCCTTCCGGCAGCTCCGCGCAACACAATCCACACAAGTCATACATCTGATTTTCGGGTTCTCCAACGCTTAATCCTCCAATGGCATTACCGGTGGCGTGGGCAGCGCTTATATAATCACAGGACGCCTTTCTTAAATCTTCATACATGCCTCCCTGTACGATGGGAAAAAGATTTTGCGTATGCCCATATTTTGGCTCCGTGCCGTTCATCCGTTCAAAGCACCTGTCTAACCAGCGATGCGTCAGGTTCATAGACTTCTTCGCGTACCCATATTCACTCGGATAAGGCGGACACTCATCAAATGCCATAATAATATCCGCGCCTATGCTTCGCTGGATATCTATTACCCGTTCCGGGGAAAACAGGTGACGGCTACCATCTATATGGCTTTGAAAAGTCACGCCCTCTTCTTTTATCTTACGAGTACCGGACAAAGAGAAAACCTGGTATCCTCCGCTATCCGTGAGAACGGGATGTTGCCAGTTCATAAAACGATGCAGCCCGCCTGCCTGCTCTAACACATCGGTTCCCGGCCGGAGAAATAAATGATACGTATTGCCCAAAATGATTTTTGCCTTTACCTCATCTGTCAATTGCTTTTGGGTTAAAGCCTTTACGCTGCCCGCAGTACCAACCGGCATAAACATCGGCGTAGGAATAATACCATGATCGGTCGTAATTTCCCCTGACCGGGCCATGGAAAAAGGATCTTTTCGCTGCAGCTCAAATTTTAATGATGGCATAATTTTTCAACATATTTTCCCTAAACGGTAAATCCTTAATAACCAATACTTCTATTTCTTACCTTCGTCGCCATGATGGAAAGACCAGATTGGCCTATAATAATATTTGGAGTTTTTTGCCTTGTCGCACTCATCCAAATAATCTATTATTTATATTTTTTTCGCAGGCTTGCATTCCATCAAAACGACGAATCGGTGGTTTACAATCAACAGCCGGTTTCCGCCATCGTTTGTGCCCGTGATGAAGCGGCAAATTTAGCTAAAAATCTTCCCGGTTTACTCGTTCAGGCATATACGGCCTCCCACGAACTCATTTTGGTGAATGATAATTCATTGGACGAATCAAAATATTTGCTGGAGGCGTTACAAAAAGATTATGCCCAGTTGAAAGTAATCGAACTCAAGCAGGAAGCGCAATTTATCCCCGGAAAGAAATATCCGCTTTCCATGGGTATCCGCGCCGCCAATTATGAAAATGTGCTGCTGACAGATGCCGACTGCATCCCTGCCAGCGAGTTCTGGATGCAGAGGATGATAGCGCCCTTTAGTAAAGGGGCGGAAATCGTTCTGGGTTACGGCCCTTATTATAAGGCAAAAGGTTTTTTAAATAAGATTATTCGCTTTGAAACCTTCCACACGGCTCTTCAGTACCTTTCGTATGCCCTGGCTGGACTGCCCTATATGGGAACGGGACGGAATCTCGCCTATAAAAAGGAGCTATTCCTGAAGAACAAAGGCTTCTCGGCGCACAATCATTTGCCCGGCGGAGATGATGACTTGTTTATCAACGCCACCGCAACCGGAAAAAACACCAGCATCGTTATCGAAAAAGACTCTTTCACATTTTCGGAGCCCAAAAAAACCTGGTCGGAATGGGTGAAGCAGAAACAACGGCATTACACCACCGCCCGTCATTACAAAGCAGTACACCGGTTCTTATTGGGTCTTTATGCCATCAGCCTCTTCTTGTTCTATCCTCTGCTGGTGGCTTCAGCATTCATGTATCGCTGGGAATATGTGCTGGTGGTCTTTCTGCTCCGACTCACCATCCAGGGTATTATCCTCCGCAAGACGATGGAAAAATTAGATGAAATAGACCTTTGGAAGTGGTTTTGGGCATTCGATATCTGGATGTTCTTCTATTATATCATTTTTACGCCCGCTTTATGGAAAAAGTCGAGGATTCACTGGAAATAATCACCCGGTACTTCCCTGATTGCACGCCAGGCCAGTTACGGCAGTTTGGGAGATTAGGCGGGTTATACAGAGAATGGAACGAAAAAATTAACGTAATCTCACGGAAAGATATTGACCAACTCTACGAGAAGCATGTTTTACATTCGCTGTCTATTGCGGCTGTATTCAAATTTGTGAATAATACCTCAATCATTGACATTGGCACCGGTGGAGGATTTCCGGGTATCCCGCTGTCCATCTACTTTCCGGGCGTTCGTTTTCATCTTGTTGACTCTGTTGGTAAGAAAATAAAAGTGGTAAATGAGATCAGGGATGCGCTGCAATTAAAAAATGTAACTACCGCTCACTGCAGAGTGGAAGAAATCAACGCAAAATTTGATTTTGCCATCAGTCGCGCCGTCACGTCACTCAAATATTTATATCAATGGAGTAGGCCGCTTCTGCATACGCATAAGAAAAAAAAGAATACAGAAGGTGGA
This sequence comes from Chitinophagaceae bacterium, assembly GCA_019454915.1. Classification (GTDB taxonomy): domain Bacteria; phylum Bacteroidota; class Bacteroidia; order Chitinophagales; family Chitinophagaceae; genus Agriterribacter. Next base: position 7,296 of record JACFNM010000051.1, on the reverse strand, counting down.
CTCATTTGTCTGAAAGGAGGCGACTTGAGTACAGAAATAAAAGAAAGCAGGCAGCATCCTCAACTGTGGAAGATATCGGATATTTTTCCGGAATTGGGCTTCGATGAAAAATATGTATTATATATTCCGGTATGAAGTTTGAGTATAATATCATATTTCATCTTAATTTAGATCGTCCATTTAAAACTAACCTTTGTATTGTCGAGGCTATTCGTTATATATTTGATTACCCTGACTTTTATTCTTCCTGTTGCTAGCCAAACACCGGATACCATAGACCTTGGAACGATTAGCCGCTACGATACCATTTTACGAAGGCTCTCCTATTTTACCGATTACAGCAAGAAGCTTACCCTGGAAGAAGTCATTTATAAAAATGATTTCGTTCATCCCCAACAAGACTTTCCCATTGACAGGAGAAAGTTAGATGCCGCATTCTATTTAAAATTATCCGTTACCAACAGTAGCCTTCAGGATACTTTTTGGCTGTATATGGGGAGAGCACAGGAATACGATATGTATGAGTGGAACCGGCAGACCCGGCAAATCAGTATCCTGAATAATAAGCTGGAGAAATTTTCCAGCCCGGTATTTACAAAAATTCCTTATTCGCTTCTTGTAGTAAAGAATGGAGACACGAAGGATTATTATATAGACGCTAATATTAATTTTTATAACTGGCATCAGTTTGA